>CAZRSI010000196.1:0-5024 GCA_964602575.1 uncultured Anaerolineae bacterium | reverse complement strand
GCGCTCGTCAAGCATCTGGGGTTGCAGGGGGTTCAGACCATGTCCATCGGTGGTAAGCAGCAGCTGCGGCGGAATTTGAAGGCACTTGTGTTGTCTCCCGGCTTTTCCGAGGTTATTTCCTTGGGTGTTGTGAGAGATGCGAATGCAGACCCGGCCGCCGCTTTTCAGAGTGTTCGCGATGCCTTACAGGCTGCGAATCTGCCTGCCCCCGAACGCCCCTTGGTGCCTGTCGGCGATAGCCCCCGGGTCGCTGTTATGATTTTACCTGAGGAGGGTGAAGCTGGGATGCTAGAAGACCTTTGCCTCAAATCCGTTATGCAGGATCCCGCCATGCACTGTGTAGAGCAATACTTTGAATGCCTACGCCAGAAAGGGCTTCCCTTGCCTAGTAATATATCGAAGGCCAAAGTGCAGGTCTTCTTGGCCTCAAGGCATAGGGCAGGACTGCGCTTAGGTGAGGCAGCTGAGGCCGGTTACTGGCCATGGGATGCGGAGACCTTCCAGCAAGTGAAGACATTCCTTCAGTTGATTGGCTTGTAGAGGAGCGAGTGACGATCATGTCTCTGGCCGTTGATAACCCAATCGTGAATAGCCCTTTCGAAGAGCCTACCCAATACTGGGCTTATGAAGAGGGGCAGCCGGTGCTGAAAGCGGGGCGGCGGCTGGCAGGCTACTATCTCAAAGCCCGTACCCGCGGGCCACAACTTTCCATGTTCGAGGAGGAATTTGTCCCGCTGGAGACGGTCAACCTGATCCGCGAGAGGGTAAAGGCTTGGCGAGAGAAGGGCTACCCGGGCGTGACCTCCATCACCCGTCGCCTCCTCACCCACTGGAGCGACCCTGATCGCGAGCGCAAGCTCTTCTTCTGCCAGCGCGAGGCGGCTGAAACCCTCATCTGGCTGGTGGAAGCGTCACCCGCAGAAAAGCAGGGCATCGCCGTCCCCAAGGACCAACCCAACGACCCCGACAGCCTGGCTAAAGGCTACAAGGCCCTCACGCGCTACGCCGTCAAGATGGCGACGGGGAGTGGAAAGACCGTCGTCATGGGCATGGTCGTCGCCTGGCAAGTGCTCAACAAACTGGCCAACCCACAAGACCGCCGCTTCTCCGACGCCATCTTGCTCGTCTGCCCCAACCTGACAATCCGCGAGCGACTTCAGGTACTCCTCCCCTGGCACCTCAAGAACTACTACCAACGCTTCAATCTCGTGCCACCGGGGCTGCTGGAAGTACTCCAGCAGGGCAAGTACGAGATCACCAACTGGCACCTCTTCCAACCACGGGACGACTCGCGCTCCCGCAGCGTCGTGCAACGCGGACCCGAAAGCGATCGCGCCTTCTGCCGCCGAGTGCTGAAAGAACTGGGCAGCAAGCAGAACATCCTCGTCATCAACGATGAAGCGCACCACGCCTATCGGCCGGCGCAACCTCTGACCCCAGAGGAACTCCAGCAACTGCCCAGAGACAAGCGGAAACAGCTAGAAGAGGAATTCCGTGCCGCCACGGTCTGGATCAGTGGCCTGGACAAGATCAACGCCGTGCGCGGCATCAACTTCTGCGCCGACTTCTCCGCTACTCCCTTCTACATCAAGGGTACCGGCTACGACGAAGGTGCTCCTTTCCCGTGGATCGTCTCCGACTTCGGGCTGGTGGACGCTATCGAGTGCGGCATCGTGAAGGTCCCCCGCGTGCCGGTGGATGACAACACCGGCGCCCTCATCCCCAAATATTTCCGCCTATGGGAGCACATCAACCAGCAACTGCCGGCGTCTGAGCGACAGACCGCCCGCCGGCGCGCCAAGCCTGAGTCGGTACTGCGTGAGGCTGAAGGTGCCCTGGCAATGTTGGCCTCGGAGTGGAAGAAGACCTTCGAGGCTTTTCAAGAAGCCGGCTCGCCAGTGCCCCCTGCCCTCATCGTCGTCTGCGACAACACGAGCCTATCCAAACTCATCCATGAGCACATCGCCAAAGGTAACGTGCTGCCTGAACTGGAAAACCGGGACGGCCAAGAGGTAACCTTCCGGATCGACACGAAGCTGCTGGCCGAGGCCGAAAGTGCCGTAGAAGGGGAGACCAAGAAAGAAGCCGCCGAGCGATTGCGCAAGACGGTGGACACTGTGGGCAAGACAGAGTGGGAGGGCGAAGGCGATCCGCCCGGAAAGAACATCCGCTGCGTGGTTTCCGTTGGGATGCTCACCGAGGGGTGGGATGCGCAGAACGTGACGCAAATCCTGGGACTACGGGCTTTCACCTCGCAACTGCTGTGCGAGCAGGTGGTGGGCCGGGGGCTGAGGCGGCTCAATTACGACGATTTCAGCGAGCCCGAGTACGTGGATGTCTACGGCGTACCATTCGAGGTCATCCCTGTCAAGAAGAAGCCCATCAGCCGTTCCGAACCTCAGAAGGTTTCCACTCTCGTGCGTGCGCTTCCTGAACGCAAGCACCTGGAAATCACCTTCCCACGTGTGGAAGGCTACGTCTTCGATGTGCGCCAGCGCATTCGGGTCAACCTGGAGGACGTCCCCTACTTGAGAATTGATCCCACCAGTGAGCCGACTGAAGTCATTGCGAAACCAGCGGCCGGTTACCGCATCGGACGCCCCGACCGTCTAGGTCCCGGTCCCGAAGTGCTGCATGACCGCAATCCGTTTCACCGAGAGAAGCGACTTCAAGCAACAGTCTACGAAATTGCCGCTGAACTCACGCGCCGGCTCAAAGATAAGCGGAAAGACTGGAGCGCCCGACACCTCCTCTTCCCCCAGGTGCTCAATGTTGTCTGGGAGTACCTGGAGCAGCGCGTGATCGTCACCGATGACACGCCTCTCGAAGAGATCGCCCTACTCAAGTACAAGCAGCGGATCATCGAGCGTCTTACGCAAGCCATCGAGCCCGACACCGAAGCCGGCGAACCGCCCTTGCTGCCCATCATCGAGCGCTTCCGCCCCGTTGGCTCCACCGCTGAGGTGCTCTTCCGCACCGTCCGGCCCACCGTCGGCACGACGAAAAGTCACATTAGCCACGTCGTCCTGGATGCGCCCAGGTGGGAACACAGCGTGGCCTATCGGCTGGAGCGCATGCCGGAGGTGATTGCCTATGCGCGCAATGATCATTTGGACTTCGAGATTCCATACGAATGGCAAGGTGTGCGGCATCCATACCGTCCCGATTACTTGATTCGTTTTCGAAGTAACGACGACTGGGAAGTAAAGGTGGTTTTAGAGGTGAAAGGTTTTGAAACGGAGCAGGACCGACAGAAAGAGACAGCAGCAAAGCGGTGGATACGAGCAATCAATCATCACGGTGAGTTTGGGCGATGGGTGTTCAGCGTATGCAAAGATCCGCGTAGGCTGAAGGAGACTCTGAGGAGGGCAGCGATTGAAGGATTAGGTATCGAGGGCACAATGCCATACTCAAATCGAGAAGGGAGAAAACGCCGGCTGGGCACTCAGTAGGCGACTTTGTTTTGTCTCCTGTTCACTTTACAGCACCCGACACACAAATCCCTTCAGGTACTCCGACTCAGGGAAAGTGAGCAGGATGGGGTGGTCGGAGGCCTGGGAGAGCTTGGCGACGATCTGCACGTCGCGGCCAGCATCAACGCTGGCCCCGAAGAGCACCTTCTGGAAGAGGTCGGGACTCACCAGGCCGGAGCAGGAGAAGGTGAAGAGAATGCCGCCGGGGGCAATGATCTGTATGGCCAGCAGGTTAATGTCCTTGTAGCCCCGGCAGGCTGCCTCCACCTGATGCTGGGAATAGGCGAATTTCGGCGGGTCGAGAATGATCAGGTTGAAAACCCGCCCCTGGTCGCGGTACTCCCGCAGCACCTGAAAAACGTCCCCTTCCACGTACTCGTCGCCGCGGTCAGCAAAACCGTTGAGGGCCATGTTGCGCCGGGCCAGCTCCAGGGCCTCGGCCGAGGACTCGACGTTGGTGATGTGCCTGGCTCCGGCTGCGGCGGCGTAGACGGCGAAAGCGCCGGTGTAAGCGAAGCAGTTGAGCACGTCCTTGCCTCGACAGTACCTGGTCAGCTCCTGACGGTTCTTCCGCTGATCGAGATAGAAGCCGGTTTTGTGCCCTTTCTTCACATTCACCAGGAAGCGATGTCCGTTCTCCGTCACCTCCACCAGGTCAGGAGGCTCCTCCCCATGCAAAAGGCCGGTGACCTGAGGCAGCCCCTCTTTCTCCCGCACCTCCACGTCGCTCCGCTCGTAGATGCCCCTGGGCTTCAGCAAGTCAGCAACCAGGCTCACTAACTCGGCTTTCCACCGCTCGATCCCCAGGGTGAGGAATTGGACAACCAGATAGTCATTATAGCGGTCTATAACCAGGCCAGGCAAGAGATCGGATTCGGCGTTGACCAGGCGGTAGGTATTGGTGGATGGGTCATCGGCCAGGGCCTGGCGGCTGGCGAAAGCCCGCTCCAACCGTCGCCGCCAGAAGTTCCCCCCGACGACTTCGCCCTCATCCCAGGTGAGGAGACGCACCACGATCTGAGAGCGGCGGTTCAGGTAGCCTCGGGCCAGGAAGCGCCCCCGGTAGTCAGCCACCTCTACCACCTCGCCATCGGCAACCTCGCCCTCGATGCGCTTGATGGCTCCTGAGAAAACCCACGGATGCCGGTTCAGCACCGGCTTCTCCCGCCCTCGTTTCAAGATAGCTCGCGCCATATCACGATGTTCCAAATCTGGGGCGCAAACGGCCATTGCAGTTGTGCACAGATCGCCCGCCAGCGCTCCAGCACATGCGGTTCATCAATAAAAGGCACATAACCCAGTCTCAGGTAGGTCTTCAATGCCGGCAGACGCCAGTCCTCGGTGTAGAGATGAATGGGGCGACAACCGGCTTCGATGAGATAGACGGTGACAGCAGCGGAGATAGCCAGGCCCAATCCCCGGCCAGCATGAGCGGGGTCGCTGGCCAACCAACCCAGCTCGCCACCAGAAGGATACGTCTCGGAGCGCAAAGCCATATATGCACAGAGAATATCCCGAAGCTCCCATCGTCGCGGTGGGAGTGGTAGTGAA
>CAZRSI010000195.1:1700-5041 GCA_964602575.1 uncultured Anaerolineae bacterium | reverse complement strand
CCAATATCCCCTCTTCTCGTCGCCGGTGTGGGGCATTGGCCCATTTGGCCCCGCCTTGATAGGAAAAAGTGGGGTTGAGGGAGTGCCCCTCAAGCTCTCCAGGCTTCGCTGCGCACGCCTTATGCCTTCCCCAAGGGCAAGAAGAATAAAGAGGTGGAGATTCCCTGGAGGATGGTGTACATTTCCGCTAGCTCGGCCAGGGAGAACTCCCCTTGAAACTCCTTCTTAGCCTGCATGGCCTGGATTTGGTAATCAGTAACCGACAAGTCTATTGCCAACCACTCGTTTTCGAAGTGGGCTTTGTCGCTACCATCCTGTACCGACAGATACGACTCCTGTCCACCCTCCCGTTTTCTGATAATCCACCCCGTCGCGCCTCTCTCAACATAGAAGGCGTTATCCTGCTCACGTTCAAAATCGTCCTTCCTGAGAAAGAGCCGGGGCTTGTCCAGGTAGGGTTTGCCCTGGTGGACGCAGAAGGTCCCGCAGTTGCCGCACTCGTTGCAGAAATCATCCACATGGATGATCTGCCGGGCCTGCTCGACCCGAAAGGCTTCCTCTCCGGTCGCCACCAGTTCCCCGTGCTGGCACGAGATTTTGGGCAGGGTCAGGCTGAAGGGTGTCACAAAGAAGGCGTAGTTGGCCCGATTGGGACACACCTCCACGCATTTGTCGCACAGGGTCGAGCACTGCAGACAGCGGGTCGCTTCGGCCAGGGCAGCCTCCTCCGTCAAAGTTGCCTCGACCAGGTCGAAGCCACCGCGCTGCTCTGGCGGGAGCATCGCTGCCTGCTGCTGCGCCATCTTTCTGGCTCGAGTCCGCTTAACCTGTACGATTTCCTCGTCTGAGAGCACGGGAAGCTGCACTGAAGGCCGTTCAAACGGCACACCCAAATGCCGGCAGATAGCCTCAGCAGCCCGCCGCCCATCGGCGCACGCCTCAACGACGGTGGCCGGCCCCCGCACGGCATCGCCACCGGCGAAAACGCCGGGCACACCGGTCGCCTGGGTGAGGGGGTCAACGACAATTCGATCCCCAGCCTGCCCGATGGCGACGATGATGGCATCGGCCTCCATCTGGAACTCGCTGCCCGCGATGGGGACCGGCTTCCTCCTCCCGTCTGGCTCAGGCTCCCCCAGTTCATTTCGCACACACTCCAGGGCGACGACCCGGCCATCCTTCAGGATGATGCGGGTGGGAGAGGCCAGTTCTTCAAGAGTCACCCCCTCGGCCAGCGCTCCCTCGATTTCCTCCTCGTTGGCTGGCATCTCATTGCAAGTGCGGCGGTAGACGATGGTCACCGAGCCTTCAGTGAGCCGCCGGGCCGTCCTGGCTGCATCCATGGCCGAGTTCCCCCCGCCGATCACCAGCACCGTGCTGCGCCCCCCCTCTTTCCCCCCCAACATTGGGGGGGATGAAAGGGGAGGGGCCTCACCTCGCCGTACCCGGTCGAGGAAATCGAGGGCATGGTAGACACCTTCGCCCTCCTCGCCGACGATACCCAGGCGAGCATCTTTCCCCGCGCCCGTGGCCACGTAGACGGCATCGAACCCATCCCGCAAAAGCTCCTCAGGGGGACAGGTGATGGGATGCGAAAGCTCGATCTTCACCCCCAAATCTGTGATTCGCTCGATGTCCTGCTGCACGATGGCCTCGGGCAGGCGGAAGGTAGGGGCGAGAGCCAGCATCCCGCCGGGCCGGTCTTTGGCCTCGTAGATGGTCACCTGGACCCCGTTCAGGGCCAGGAAGTAGGCGGCGGATAGGCCCGAGGGGCCGCTGCCGATCACGGCCACTTTTGGATATTGGATGTTGGATGTTGGATATTGGGGCAGGTTACCGTGTTCGCTGGCAAAGCGCTTGAGGGCGCGGATGAGGACGGGTTGGTCGTAGTTGTTGCGGGTGCAACGGGTTTGGCAGAGGTGGGTGCAGATATAGCCTGTGACGCCGGGCAGGGGGTTGCGGGAGAGGATGACGTCCAAGGCCTGGTCATATTTACCCTGGGAGATCAGCCAGGCATACTCCGGCACGTCCTGCCGGATGGCACACTGCTCCACGCAGGGGGCAGTGATGCAGTCGAACAGTCCCAGAGGCGATTCGACCTTGGGCAAGCCATAGGGATGATAGCCTTTTTTGTAGCGGGGGTCTTCCAGCGCTCGCGCCGCCTCCCGTTCCAGATTGGCCAGCCTGTCGCGGGCCAGTTCCTCCAGGCTCGTCACCCCCAGTTCGCGCATATCCCTCTCCAGGTTCTCCAGGTACTGAAGCATCCTGGAGTAGCCACCCGGTTTCAGCAGGTCCGACACCGCCGTGACCGGCCAGGCGCCAGCGGCCAGGATGTTCGTCAGATTCAAGGCGTCGGCGCCAGCGGAGAAGGACACATTGAGATCGCCATCGAACTCCTGCGAGAGCTTGTGGAACAGGTTGATGGTGATAGGGTAGAGGGCTCGTCCCGACATGTACATCTCGTCGCTGGGCAGAACGCCCTTGTGGTTGGCCATGGCCAGGGTGTTGCTCAGCTTGAGCCCAAAGGTGAGGCCCTGCTCGGCGGCGACCTGCTTCAGGGTCTCGATCAGTTCCACCGCCTGATCCCACTGCAGGTCATGCTCGAACACGCAGTCGGGGATGTGGATCTCGGTGAAACCGAGGTGGTCGTGGAGGATGCGCATCACCTCATCCTTGCCCAGCAGGGTAGGATTGAGCTTGACCGCCGTGTGCAGTTTCCTTTTCTCCATCAGGTACCTGGCGATGCGCTCGATCTCGTCGGGCGGGCAGCCGTGCATGGTGGAGAGGGTGACGTTGTTGGTGACACGAGCCGGAATCTCGATGTCGGCAAACTGGGGGAACTTCTCCCTCAGCGCTGCCTGAATCTCGGCTATCTCCTCGGAAGCATCCTGCAGCCGGTCCATGAAACGGGTCATGCGCGGACTCTGAATGCCCTCCAGGTTGTAGCCCACACTCATGTTGAAAACCGTGCCCAGCGGGCCGTCAAACCCCAGGAACCGATGGAGGATGTGGATGAGAACCCAGGCTTTGATGTATTCGCTAGCCGATTGCTCCAGCTTGAGCTCCTGGGACCACTCCACATTGTAGCCCTCGTCCTCCATGTCAATGCAGGGCCTGGGAATCTCCAGCTCATCCATGATCTGCACGGTCTTCAACTCGATGAACCGCCCTCCGGAGAGCCAGGCGCAAACGATGTTCTGGGCGAGCTGTGTGTGGGGTCCTGCCCCCGGCCCAATGGGGGTGGTCAGATAGTGGCCAAAGAGGTCAGGGATGGTATAGGGAGCATCTGGCCGGGGGGTGTAGAAGAGCGAGCGGTGAATGCCAAATATCGTCTGATTGGT
>CAZRSI010000195.1:0-1600 GCA_964602575.1 uncultured Anaerolineae bacterium | reverse complement strand
TCGGCTGCGGTCGGAGACTTGCCGACCAGTTGAGTTCTACCTGAGGCGTGTGGCAGCGACGATGGCAGCCACGAGGTAGCAGCCTGCGCCGATCAGCAGGGTGATACGGAATCCCAGGTTCAGGGCCAGCATGACGCTCAGCACTGAGCCCAGCACCGAAGCCGTGCCATTGATGCCCCACATCCAGGCCACCATCCCCGGATTGCGCGCCGAAAGCCAGCGGATGCCCAGCGGAAAGGGCATGCCCATCAGAAATCCCAGCGGAGCCAGCAGCAGCACCGACAGGGCGATGCGCATGGGCAAATGCCACTTCTGGGCGGCAAAGAGGATGGTGGGCGTGGCCAGGGCCTGAGCCACAGCCAGGACGAGCAGCAGCGGGAAGATCCAGCGCAGGGCGCGTTGGATGCGCTCCATGGGCCAGCGGCTCGTCACCCGGCTGCCGATGCCGCTAAACAATAACAGGGAGAACAACACTACCACCAGCGAGTAGGTGGGATGCCCCAGGTAGATGCCGAACCGCTGCGTGGCCGGTATCTCCACCAGCATGAAGCCCAGGCCCAGGGCGGCGAAATAGCCCAGGTACGGCAGTTCCGCCTGTTGGATGCGCTTTCGCCGCGAGGCCAGCCACAGCGGCAGCAAGACCAGAGCCACGCTCAGCAGCAGGGTGATAACCAATAGGGCCATCAAAACGTAGACCGCCTCGTAGCTGATGCGATAGACCCTGCTGGCGTACAGCTTTCGATCCATCAGGTTGCCCAGGCGGATGAGGTTGAAGAAGAAAGGCCGGTCGTCGGTGGGCGGGGAGATGTCCAGCGGATAGTTGCGCACAAAGGCCCGTCGGTCGGGAGCGTTCACCAACTCCGCCACCGGCCCACTACCGGTGCCATCCGGAGCGTAGAGAATTGTGAACTGCAGTTGGTCCGCCATACGGTGCACCTGGGCCAGTTCCTGCGGTGTGAAGGGCGATCGCTTCAGCAGTATTGTTGCCAGTGCTTCAGGGGCGCGGGTCAGGTCTAGATTGGCGACTACTACCAGGTGCTGTTCGGGGTGGGGGGCCCCCGCCCGCTCCCAGGCCTCCAGGGACAGCGAGACCAGCCGCAGGAACTCCGCCGGCATATCGGCCAGGTACCAGCGAGTCATAGTCAGAATCCCGTTGGGGTCGAGGTGCTGGTAGTAAGTGAGGAACGCTTCCAGTGTGTACAGATTGTTCTCCGACAGGGCGAAGGCCCCCGCGCTGGTCGCCGCCCAGGTATCAATCAAGGACCCCTGGATGATGTCGTATGTTTTGTAGCCGCGAGCGAGGTAGCCTCGCGCCTCGTCCACCACAATGCGGATGCCGGGGTTGTTGAGGTTGTATATGTGGCCGGCGTACTCGTCGAAATCGTTTTGCACGGCGTGCACAATGGCCGGGTTGAGCTCCACACCGGTGATCTCGCTGGCCTGGAACACGATGCCGGTGAGCACGTCGCGCCCGCCGCCCGGCCCGATGATGAACACGCTGGGGTGTTCTTTCAGGTAATAGGCAAAAGCTGGAAGGTCGTACTTCAGGAACTCCATCTTGCTCAGGTCCCCATCGAAGGCCTGGATGGGCGTTCCGGCG
>CAZRSI010000194.1:0-5047 GCA_964602575.1 uncultured Anaerolineae bacterium | reverse complement strand
GAAAGGACGTCAGGTGTTACCTTTGGCGCGGAAGTTATGTTCCAATGCTCACCCTAGGTTTGTCAGCCAAAACCTCTTGGAGGAAGCGGTCATCTGGCAAGCCTTAGCCGCCGTGGGTTGGAAGGCTATCCTGGTGGCCGATCGAGGCTTCCGCCGCAAGGCCCTCCTCATCAAGCTGCTCCTTCGCTGAGTGGACTTCGTCATCCGCATAGCCGATAACATCCATGTGCTCTATCAGGGGCAATGGCGCAACATCCTGGAGACTGCCTGTCAGGTGCAATCTGTGGGACGGGTCGTCTGGAAGGGAGGCAAGAAACGAGCTATTCCCTGCCAGGCTGTAGCCTTCCGTGCCCGCTTGTAGGAGGGGGAAGGCTCCGAAGGGTTCAATCCTGGGGTCAACCTGGTAGTACTCTTCCCCCTGGTCGGGGTCAAAGAGCCTCTCATCCTGGCCACCAGCCTGCCGGTGGATAGGCTGCATGAGGTGCGAGCGGTGGTGAAGATCTACGAATACCGCTGGGCCATAGAAACCATCTTCGAGAGGACGAAACGGGAGCTCCACCTGGATGAGTTCATGGTGCGACAATGGGCAGCTATCGAATGCCTGCTATGGGCGGGGGCCATGGTCTACATCTTGGTGCTCTTGCGCCTGGAGACCCACAAGGAGAGCCGCCGTTTTCTGGCAGAGGTGCTCCAGCTTCTGCGGCAACGGGCTATAATGGGGAAGAAACTGACGGTGGGCAAGTTCCGGGAGGCCATTGCCCTTGACTACACTGATTATCGTGAACAGTGGCCAGCTGCTCTCCACGAAGCTACCTGAGAGATACTTGGGAAGTGGAGTGATTACATCTTGTAGAATACAACCTGTAGATACCAGCAGCCATCAACCTTAACCACCCACATTGGGAAAGGGGTAGAGATGCGGAAGGGGCTGTCCTCATAACAATTGTCCCAATCGTCATAGGCTACATTGTAGGCTTTTCTATCACCGTGGTCTTCCACGAGGTCTATGGATGCGATCACGAAGCGGTGCCGAATCCCGCCTGCCCTGCATGGGTTCCAATTCATCCCCTCTACGACTTGCGCTATCAGGTCATAGTGCTCGCGGGCGTCTTTTTCGTTGTAGCACGCCACCGCCCTTTCGGTATCCATAGCGTTGAGGGCGTCGAAGAACGCTCTTATCACGGCTTCGGGTGCTTGGAAACACTCTGCCGCTGGGGGCAAGGGCATCCACTCAGGGGCTGCCTCGCAGACCCTCCACTTGCCGCCTTCCCTACGGACGACCCTAGCTTGATGGAGTGTCGTCTCTTCCCAGGTTCCCCCGGCCGCTACCCGCGCCGTTCCTACAATGGTCACCACGACCGCATCGTCATCAAGCCGACTCACAAGTTCAAACTCCAGGTCAGAGATGTCACCTTCGACCTTCGCGCCTGTCAGCGTATGAGCCAGTGCCGACAGCCCGGTCTTCCACAGCATCTCATTCCGCAACACTCCCCTTTCAGCTTTGCAAGTACGCTCGGCAATCTTATTGCCATCCATATTCAGAAGGGCCAACATCCACTCCTCGGCAGCTGTCACGGGATCGTCGCCTTTCTCAGGCTGACCGCAGCCTACCAGCAACGCCGCCAATATAACCAGAACCAAAAGTAGCCTTAACCGCTCCATTTTGTTACCTCTTCCATAACAAGTGATGTGCAATATGTGATGTGCGGGGTACCAACCCGCCACCCATTTGACAATTGGAGGAATTTCTGGCATCCTGGGAGCCGGCCCAGGGGAGCAGCGCTGTTTCTCGCTTTTTCAGCTTTTGCACATGGATAGCTAAAACACCAGCACCAGGGCACGCAAGAGGGAGGCCTTACGTCAACGGATAGCAAACGGATAAGCGGATAGGAGCCATCGCCAGCATATCTGTTTATCCGCTATCCATCCGTTGACTGATCCTCAAGCAAACACAACAATGCCCCTTCGACAGCCCTTCGGCTACGCTCAAGACAGGGCTCAGGACACCGCATCACTGCGCTGGATAGGCATCGGCAAATACCTCTTCCATAAAGTATTACACCAAAAAACCGAGCGGTTTTCAAGACCTTTTCAACCCGGGGCTTGCGCAGCGAAGCCTGGGGAGCTTGAGGGGTATCCCCTCAACCCCACTTTTTCCTGTTCAGGGCGGGGCTAAATGGGCCAATACCCCACACTGGCGACGAGAAGAGGGGATATGGGGGGGACACTCCCCACACCCCTCGACCTGCTGCGCAAACCCCAATAGGCGCGAATTTTGACCTAATCCAAAGGTTGTGTTATAATCAATAACAGAGTTCAGAACCAGGGGAGACGTAGTTGAAAAACTGGCTGGATTCTCCAGTTCTTGTCCTAAATCTAAACTATGAACCGCTGCACGTTTGCAATGTCAAGAGGGCCATCACTTTGGTCGTGGTGGGCAAGGCGGAGGTAGTGGAGAATAGCCGAGGGGTTATCCGCACCCCTTCTACCACTTTTAAGTGTCCCTCGGTGATCAAGCTGGGCTATATGATCAAGCGGCCTCGCCCCCGCGTAAAGCTCACCAAGAAAGAGATTTTCCGACGGGATAACTACACCTGTCAGTATTGTGGCCGTCAGTCGAAGAACCTGACGGTGGACCACGTTGTCCCTCGCCATCACGGAGGCCAACACCGTTGGGAGAATCTGGTGAGCGCCTGCCCCGAGTGCAACCGCCGAAAGGGTGGCCGAACTCTTGAGGAAGCCCACATGCAATTGCTGCGACGCCCCTACGAACCACCGGCTACAAGCATGTATCTGTTCGGCCGTTATCTGAAAGACAACGAAGAGTGGGAGCCATTCATTAAAGGTTGGTGAGATAGAAAAAGGGAGACCGTCAGGTCTCCCCTTTGGCTTTCCTGAGTTTATGACCTAACAACTCCATAATGCGGGGAAAGCCCTCATAAATGAGCTTTTCTATCTCATAGGCACACTGGCGGTATTCGTACAGAGAGCCACCATAGGGGTCCGGTATGTCGTAGCGGTGCCCTATCATCTCACTCAACAGATATACTTTGTGAGCATGCTGCGGGAATTCCACTTTGACAGCCTCGGCCTGCCCCTGCTCCATGGTCAGGATGAGATCGGCTTCCTCTACATCCTCCAAAGTGAGGTCATGGCCGCGATGGTCACTGATATCAATTCCCCGCTCTGCCAAAACCTGGCATGCAAAGGCAGAGGGCGGTTGGTTTTCCAGCGCCCACACTCCTGCCGAGCGGACCATGTATTTCCCTTCCAGTCCCTCCTGACGCAGTTTCTCCCGCAGAAACCCTGCTGCCATAGGAGAGCGGCAGATGTTACCTGTGCAAACTAACATAATGGTTTTCATGCTCGGCATATTCGAAGCGATTTATGCCAGTTCTGGCTCAATTAGCCCATAATTGCCGTCCTTGCGCCGGTACACTATATTGATTTCATTGGTGTTGACGTTGAAAAACACGAAAAAGTCGTGGCCCAAAAGCTCCATTTGTTCAACAGCTTCCTCTGGATCCATGGGAGCCACCTGGAAACGCTTGGTCCGAACGATGCGAGGCGGCGCTTCCTCCTCCTCAACCACCTCCACAGGCGGCATCTCACCCGGGCCGCGGCCCCGGCCATAACGCTTGCCCTTATAACGCACAATTTGGCGATACATCTTATCCACAACAGCATCAATAGAAGCAAACATGTCGGCGCTCCGCTCCTCCGCTCGCAACAGGGTACCTCTGGCCCGCACCGTCAACTGGGCTACCTGGCGATCCTTCGCACTTTTCGCTCCCTCAACAGAGAGTTCCACCCGTGCCTCGGTGATCGTAGGCAGATATCGGTCCAGCTTGCCAACTTTCTTCTCAATGTACTCCCGTAACCGATCGGTAATTTCCATGTTCTTACCTTGTATAATCAACTGCATTTCACATCTCCTTTCCTTGTCTTGACGTTTGACGCCTGACGCATAACGCAGTTCGTCCACTCAGGCAGGCGTGTTTCACCTAGCCCTGGCCAAAGTGAGAGCCCAAACGGAGCGAACGCCGATCTGCCGCAAGGCGACGCTACAAGCCTCCAGTGTCGCACCAGTGGTGTAGACATCGTCAACCAACAAAACCCGCTTGTGTCTCAACTCCGTGTTGACACACCGGAAAGCATTGCAAACATTCTCCTTGCGCTCCTGGGCATTGAGACCTACCTGGGGGCGCGTGGCGCGTACACGCACCAAACTTTTCTCGGAAACAGGCAATCCAATGCTTTTCCCCAATTCCCGCGCCAGGAGAGCCGCCTGATTATAGCCCCGTTCGCGCAGCCGGCTGATGTGCAAAGGAACAGGAACAATGACCTCCGCAGGGATATGGTTCCTGTCCCAATACTCCCCCATAAACCTGCCCAACGGAATGGCCACCGCCTGCAGGTTATTGTACTTAAGGCGGTGGATGGCCTGACGCAAGACTCCGTCAAAATAGGCCACAGAACGAACACCATCTATCTGTAGGGGAGCGCGCTGACAACGGGGGCAGAGACCACCATTGGCATTGGAACAACCACAATGGAGACACAGGGGAGGCTCCAGAAGCTCGAACTCAGCCAGGCATTTGGCACATAGATAGCTTCCTATTTGCCCACAGCCCACGCAGCGGGGAGGAAAAAGCAGATCCAAAATGCTCGTTTTGACTTTCCGCACCAAATCTAGACTGATCAAGCTACTCTGAACCTACCAAGCTCTAGATTGGGCAACCCGGAGAAGAGCGGGGAGAATCTATGCTGAGTCTAAGAATAACCTAGCTGATGAAGCGGAGGAGCTGATTTAACCAATCCTCGATCACATCACTCAGCAATAGCCAGATAGCGATAACGACGATAGCAACCAAAACGATAATCAGGGCATATTCAACGATGCCCTGTCCTTCCTCGCGCGATAGAAATGGTAGCACCTCTTACCTCCTCCTTGAGTGGTGAAGGGTTCATATCTAATTATACACTATAGTCGAGTTCAACGCAAAAATCCAAAACAGCACAGGCCCGACTTGACTTTTGGCGATAA
>CAZRSI010000193.1:0-5060 GCA_964602575.1 uncultured Anaerolineae bacterium | reverse complement strand
TGGGGCATTGGCCCATTTAGCCTCGCTCTGAACAGGAAAAAGTGGGGTTGAGGGGGTGCCCCTCAAGCTCCCCAGGCTTTCGCTGCGCACGCCTCCGTCAAGGGCAGTTTGACAAGCGAACCAATGTTCTATATAATTACAGCAGATTTCTACAGGATTTCCCGGTTTCAAAGGGAATGAACGGCAACTTCGCTGGAGGTTGGGAATTGGAAGAAATACGAACTTACGACGCCAAAGACATCCAGGTTTTAGAAGGGCTGGAAGCAGTACGCCGCCGCCCTGGCATGTACATCGGCAGCACCGACGTGCGTGGGTTGCACCATCTGGTGTATGAGGTAGTTGACAATAGTGTGGATGAAGCATTGGCCGGAGCCTGCGACCGGATAGATGTGATCATCCATCCGGATAGTAGTGTGACCGTGGCAGACAACGGCCGCGGCATCCCTGTGGAGATCCACGAGCCAACGGGGAAGTCTGCTTTGGAAGTTGTGCACACTATCCTGCACTCCGGGGCCAAGTTCGGCGGGGGAGGCTACAAAGTAGCCTCCGGGTTACATGGGGTTGGCGTCTCGGCGGTCAACGCTCTCTCAGAGTGGCTGGAGGTAGAGGTCAAGCGGAACGGTAAACTCTACCGCCAACGCTATGAGCGGGGTGTACCCGTCACACCCGTGCAGGAACTCGGCAAAGCTGAGGGAACGGGAACAAAAACCAGTTTCCTACCAGATACCGAAATCATGCAGACGTTGGATTACAAGTTTGATACCTTGGTTCAACGTTTTCGAGAGATGGCTTTTCTCACCCGTGGCCTAACCATTCATTTCCTCGACGAACGCGATGGTCGGGAGATGTCTTTCTACTTTGAGGGAGGCATCACCTCTTTCGTCCGCTACCTCAACAAGAATCGCAACGTGCTGCACGCCCCCATCTACGTAGAGAAGCAAGTAGACAGCACCCTTGTTGAAGCAGCCATCCAGTACACCGATGGCTACGCCGAATCGGTCTACGCCTTTGCTAACAATATCAACACCGTGGATGGAGGGACTCATCTCACAGGATTTCGTTCGGCCCTGACCCGCACTCTCAACGATTACGCTCGCAGGAACGGCTTGCTGAAGGACAACGAACCCAACTTCACCGGAGAAGACACCCGGGAGGGCCTCACCGCCATCCTCAGCGTGAAGCTGACCGATCCCCAGTTCGAGAGCCAGACTAAGGCCAAGCTGGGCAACGCCGAGGTCAAGGGGCAGGTAGACTCTGTGATCTCGGACGCTCTTTCTAGATTTCTGGAGGAAAATCCCCGTGAAGCCAAAGCTATCATTGAGAAATGCTTGACTGCCTCTCGGGCCCGCATCGCAGCTCGTCATGCTCGCGACCTGGTAATCCGCCGTAGCGCTCTGGAGAGCAGCACCCTTCCAGGCAAGCTGGCCGACTGCTCGGAGCGCGACCCTGCCAAGACGGAATTGTTTATCGTGGAGGGCGATTCGGCCGGAGGAAGCGCTAAACAAGGCAGAGACCGGCACTTCCAGGCTATTCTCCCCCTAAGGGGCAAAATTCTCAACACCGAACGAGCTCGTCTGGACCGTATTCTTAAGAACAAGGAAATACAAGCGCTCATCTCGGCTCTGGGCACAGGAATAGGCGATCAGTTCGATTTAAGCGGGCTACGTTACCATCGTATAATCGTTATGACCGATGCTGATGTTGACGGGGCGCACATCAGAACCCTGCTCCTCACCTTCTTCTTCCGCTACATGGAGCCTCTTATCGAGAACGGCCATCTATTCATAGCCCAACCTCCCCTTTATCGAATTGAGACCAAGCGAGGGGTTTATTACGCCTATACCGAGGCAGAGAAAGAGCGTCTCCTGAAGAAACTCAATGGCTCGAAGATTAACCTCCAGCGATACAAGGGCCTGGGAGAGATGAACCCACATCAACTCTGGGAGACCACCATGGATCCGGAGAACAGGACCCTTTTGCAAGTGACTATCGAGGACGCTGCTGCTGCCGACCGTACCTTCGACATGCTCATGGGTTCCAGTGTTCCTCCACGCAAGCGTTTCATCCAGACCCACGCCAAAGATGTGAGAAACCTGGACGTGTAGCAATGCATACTCCAGCACTCAGCAGGAACCGAGTAGTGCCGCCTCATCGCTCGCAACTGTACTTCAGAGCGTTGGACTCCAGACCTATGCAAGACCTGCAAAGTGCCTCTCATCCTGCAGGCCAATGCCTGTCCCAACATGATTCTGGAAGCTCGCGTTGTGCGAAGATTTGGCCTGCTACGTCGGGTGCAAATCGAAGCCTTTTGCACACTGAAAATGAGCGGAGTAGCTGACCCGATGGTAGGATGTGGCCAGCGCCATCGCCACAGACCGGGTGTTGCCATTCTAGACCTGGATGAAAGCTAGGGGTGTCAAAACCTTGCACCATATATATCATTGTATTTAGCGTGTAAAGTGCGGGAGGATTTAATGAACATCAAAGTCTCATCGAGCAGGTTTATATTCCCCACCATTCTCCTCCTGATGCTACTGTGTCTGATTTCCTCAGCAACCCCGGCAGTCGGACACGGGCGGAAATTGAATGACAACGATGGGCTTACCCAAATTGATCTTACCCTCTCTGAGACTCAAATTCATGTAGTAAAAAACGAATACCAAGGCCGTCTCGAGCCTCAACATAGCAGTGCATTGTTCTGTGAGACCACAGAGGTTGAGGTCTGGGTCAATGCCAGTGGCTTTAAGTCGGGCCAGATAAAGTTGGCGTACGATCCCGCATGTGCTGACGTGACGGACTGGGTAGCGAACACCGCCGATTTCCCACTGGCGACGTGGGATTCGTCTACCCCTGGTGAGGAGTGGATCACCTTCTCCGCGTTGGAGTTGAAGACGGGCGACTACCTGATTGGCACTCTCACCATCCATTGTGTCTCCGCGGGAGGGTGTACAACCGACCTGGATTTTGTTGAGGATGGTGCGATGACGACCAAGCTATTCGATGACTGGGGCAACGAAATCCCAGGCATCTGGCAGGATGGCACATTTGAGTGCGCAGTTACTCCCACGCCCACAGCTACCCCAACGCCAACCAGTACGACCACCACATCTACTCCGACGCCAACCAATACACCCTCTGCCACGGCCACACCTGAGGGGGAGCAAGGCCGTCTCGAGCCTCAACATAGCAGTGCATTGTTCTGTGAGACCACAGAGGTTGAGGTCTGGGTCAATGCCAGTGGCTTTAAGTCGGGCCAGATAAAGTTGGCGTACGATCCCGCATGTGCTGACGTGACGGACTGGGTAGCGAACACCGCCGATTTCCCACTGGCGACGTGGGATTCGTCTACCCCTGGTGAGGAGTGGATCACCTTCTCCGCGTTGGAGTTGAAGACGGGCGACTACCTGATTGGCACTCTCACCATCCATTGTGTCTCCGCGGGAGGGTGTACAACCGACCTGGATTTTGTTGAGGATGGTGCGATGACGACCAAGCTATTCGATGACTGGGGCAACGAAATCCCAGGCATCTGGCAGGATGGCACATTTGAGTGCGCAGTTACTCCCACGCCCACAGCTACCCCAACCGATACGCCCACGGTGACTAACACCCCAACCAATACACCGACTAATACACCTACCAATACACCTACCAGCACGCCAACGTTTACTGCTACTCCAACTTACACCCCCACGCCGACGAGCACACCAACTGGCCAGCCCTCTAACATAGAGATGATAGCGGATCCAGCCTACATCCCAGTTGGTGGAGCCACCTCGATTATCACGGCTACGGTGAAAGATCAGTACGGCGAAAACGTGGCCGATGGTACGACTGTATATTTCTACACCACTCTTGGGAGTGTATCGCCTTCTTCCAATACAACAATCAACGGTATAGCCGGGACCACTCTAACCTCCGGGATAACAACGGGTACCGCCCAGGTCACTGCCATTTCTGGCTCAGCAACGGGGGAGGTTGATGTGGTCTTCACCGTTGGGCCTCCCTTCCACATTAGCGTGGTGGCCAGCCCAGCGAGTATTGGCCTCAATGGGCAAACCTCGAACATCTATGCTATTGTAAAGGACATCGGTGGCAACAATGTGGCTGATGGGACGCCGGTCACCTTCGTCACCAGCCTGGGGGTTTTAGGTAGCGACACAGTTACCAGGACGACCACCAGCGGTGTAGCTACAGCCGTTTTGACTTCGGAGACCACTGCGGGGACGGCGATCATTACCGCCACGGCGGATTCCAAGTATGATGTAACGGCAGTGGTCTTCAACCCCGATCCGCCCCATACTGTGACACTGACAGCGGAGCCAATAGCTATCCCCGCCAACGGGGTATCCACGTCAATACTCCGGGCTATCGTGACAGACCAGTATGGCAACATGGTAGCTGATGGCACAAACTGCTACTTCAACACCACCCTGGGAAGCGTATGGCCCCTCTTCGACATCACCCTCGATGGTATAGCCGAGACCACTCTGACTTCCAGCGAGACTCCTGGCCTGGCCACCGTGACCGCTACCTGTGGTGGCAAAGAGGGCCAGATCCATGTATACTTCTACAGTTATCTGTTTAAGCTTCACCTACCTCTGGTTTTAAAAGCTTACCCTGATTTTTCCTTCCCTTGAAATTAGGTTGTTATAGCTGCAAAAAGGTTGTTTTTGTGTCATTCTATGGAGTTATAAGCGTTTGCTTTTTGTGGAAATGCATAGTATAATTTGCTAAATTATGGTTCGTTTCCCTTTAGGCACTATCCAACCCCAGGTTTTCTTGAATTCCACAGGATAATTGCATAACGTGCTGGGGAAGTGAAACTCGGCATGGTCTCGGACTGGTATTCTGGCAGGGAAGACGCGAGGCAACGGATTATAAGTTATTAAGTTATTCTGAAGAAGCCCTATGAGAAAGGGGGAGCCATGCGCAATTTACTCTTTGTGAGAAAGCCAGTCGTACAAGCAGCCTTGATTATCCTGTTTTTGGTTGTGGTTGCGGTAGTGTTTACCGAGGTGCAGGATCGCGCCTGGGCAACCTCGGCCACAGTCGCCTAC
>CAZRSI010000192.1:0-5061 GCA_964602575.1 uncultured Anaerolineae bacterium | reverse complement strand
CGTCTGCCCGATGTGCCACATGAACCTGGACAGTTACCAGGACAAGGTCTCCCAACTGGTGGGCCGGCCGTTGCACATCCCGGTGCTGTTCCTGCCCCAGTTGATGGGGCTGGCCTTCGGACTTCCGGAGGATGTGCTCATGTTTCGTCGGCATGTTGTACCGGTGAGCCCGGTACTGGCCCAGGTGCAGGCCACAGGGGCCAAGTGAGTGAAACCAAATCGAATGGTTTCGGGGAGATGCTCAAATGCGAATCTACCAGTTCACTGTGGTCATTGAGCCGGATGAAGATGCATTCCACGTTTACGTTCCGGCATTGCCGGGTTGTCACAGCTTTGGCAATACTGTCGAGGAAGCTCGGACAAATATTAAAGAAGCAATCACTCTGCATATTGAATGCATGCGGGAGGATGGGGAACTGATCCCTCTTGAATTGATTGTTTCATAAGGAGTTGCTATATGGAAGAACCTCGAATCGGCGTCTACGTATGTGAGTGCGGTATCAACATCGCGGCCACGGTGGACGTGGCAGCGGTGGTGGAGATGGCCGCCACTTTGCCCGGCGTGGTCGTCGCCCGCAAGTACAAGTATATGTGCTCCGAGCCCGGCCAGAAGATGATCGGGGAGGACCTCCGCGACCCGGACCTGGGCCTGAACCGGGTGGTGGTTGCTTCCTGTACCCCCCGCATGCACGAACCCACCTTCCAGAGGGTATTAGCGGAGAACGGGCTTAACCCCTACTTCTTCGAGATGGCCAACATCCGCGAGCACGTCTCTTGGGTGATCCACGACCGGAAGCTGGCCACGGAGAAGGCCAAGCGGCTGGTACGGGCAGCGGTGGCGCGGGTGGCCTTCCACATGCCGCTGGAGCCGCGCCACGAGCCGGTCACCCAGGCGGCATTGGTGGTCGGCGGCGGTATCGCTGGCATCCAGGCCGCCCTCTCCATCGCGGACGCGGGCTACCAGGTGTACCTCGTTGAGCGGGAACCCTCCATCGGCGGCCACATGGCCCAACTGGACAAGACCTTCCCCACCCTCGACTGTAGCACCTGAATTCTCGGGCCCAAGATGATGGATGTCGGTCGGCATCCTAACATCACGCTCCTCACCTACAGCGAGGTCGATGAGGTCTCGGGCTACGTGGGCAATTTCCACGTGCGGGTGCGTCGCAAGCCGCGCTATGTCTTGGAGGACAAATGCACCGGCTGCGGCGACTGCGTCACCGTCTGTCCTGTCCAGGTGCCCAGCGAGTTCGACGAGGGGCTGGGCACCCGCAGGGCCATCTATCGCCCCTTCGCCCAGGCCATCCCGCCGGTCTTCGTCATAGATAAGCGGGATTCGCCCTGCAAGATCGCCTGCCCCGCTCACATCCCCGTTCAGGGCTATATCGCCCTCATCCGAGAAGGGAAGTTCCAAGAGGCGCTGGACCTGGTGCGAGAGACAGTGCCCTTCGCGGGTACGCTGGGCCGCATCTGCTATCACCCCTGCGAGACGGTCTGCAAGCGTCAGGAGGTGGAGGAGCCGTTGGCTATCTGCGCCCTCAAGCGTTTCGTCTACGATGCCTGCGCTGGCGGCGAGCTGCCGCAGCCAGCTGAGCGCGTCTATAAGGAGCGGGTAGCCATCGTAGGCGCAGGTCCGGCGGGGCTCACCGCCGCCTACCACCTGGCCCGCATGGGGTACGGCGTCACCGTCTACGAGGCGCTGCCGGTGGCGGGCGGGATGCTCGCCGTGGGCATCCCCGAATACCGGCTCCCTCGCGATGTCCTCAACCACGAGATCGATTTTATCCGAGCCCTGGGGGTGGAGATTCGCCTGGGGACGCCAGTGGGGCGGGATGGAGGTCCCAGCCTGGATGAGCTGCGCCGGGAGTACGACGCCGTCTTCGTGGCGGTGGGAGCGCACCAGAGCCGCCGCCTGAACATTCCCGGCGAGGACCTGGAGGGGGTGATCCATTCCACCGATTTCCTGCGTCGCCTGAGCCTGGGGAAGGAGGTCACCCTGGGGCGGCGGGTGGCGGTCATCGGGGGGGGCAATGCGGCCATTGACGCCGCTCGCTCTGCCCTGCGGCTAGGGAGCGAGGTGACGGTGGTCTACCGGCGCTCGCGGGCAGAGATGCCGGCCATTCCCGCCGAAGTGGAGGCGGCGATGGAGGAGGGGGTTCAATTCCACTTCCTGGCTACGCCGGTGCGGATCTTGGAAGGGGATGGGCGCGTGGTCGGGATGGAGTGCATACGCATGGAACTAGGCGAGCCAGACGAGAGCGGCCGCCGTCGCCCTGTGCCCATCCCCGACTCCGAGTTCACCATGGACGTGGATACGGTGATCGTCTCCATTGGCCAGCGACCCGACCTGGCTCCGCTGGCGGGAATGGAGACCACCCGCAGGGGGACGCTCGCCGCTGACGCCGATACGTTGGCGACGCCGATGAAAGGGGTCTTCGCCGGGGGAGATGCAGTGACCGGGCCTGCTATGGCCATTGACGCAATGGCGGCCGGGAAGCGAGCTGCGGAGTCCATTCATCGTTACCTGCGAGGACTGGACCTGCACGAAGGTCGCACCTTCGAGTGGCCACGTCCGGAGGACATTCAGGTGACCATCCCCCGCGGTGTGGAGCCGGCAAAGCGCCAGGAGATGTCCCGTCTGCCCTTGGCCGAGCGGCGCACCACCTTCCGGGAGGTGGAGCTCGGCCTCACGGAGGAGCAGGCGGTCGCCGAGGCGCAGCGATGCCTCTCCTGCGCCGTCTGCTCAGAGTGCCTGGAGTGCGTCCGCGCCTGTCAGGCCCAGGCCATTGACCATCAGATGCGCGAGCAGGTGCTGGAACTGGACGTGGGTGCCATCGTGGTCGCCACGGGATTTGGGATGTGGGACCCCACGCAGCTCCCGCAGTACTCCTACGGTCTCTCACCGAATATCATCACCGGCCTGCAGTTTGAGCGGCTCACCAACGCCGGCGGCCCCACGGGCGGGGAGATTTTGACCGCCGAGGGGAGGAAGCCGGAGCGGGTGGCCATCATCCACTGCGTGGGCAGCCGGGACGAGCACGCCCACCCATACTGCTCCCGCATCTGTTGTATGTACTCTCTAAAGCAGGCCCACCAGGTGCGGGAGAAGACCGGCGCCGAGGTCTACGACTTCTACATGGACATGCGAGCCTTCGGCAAGGCCTACGAGGAGTTCTACGAGCGGGTGCAGGAGGAAGGGATTACTTTCATTCGAGGCCGAGGGGCGGAGGTTGAGGTGCTGCCCGATGGCAAACTGCGGGTAAAAGGTGAGGATGCTAACCTGGGCCGACTGGTAGCAGTAGACGTGGATATGGTGATCCTGGCCACGGCCATCGAACCACAACCTGATGCCGATCGGGTGGCTAGGCTTTTCGGCCTGGGCCGCACGCCCGATGGCTGGTTCGCCGAAGCCCATCCCAAACTGCGGCCAGTGGAGACCAGCACGGCAGGTGTGTTCCTGGCCGGAGCCTGCCAGGGGCCGCGAGACGTGCCGGACACGGTGGCCCACGCAGGGGCAGCAGCGCTGGAGGTGGTGCGCCTGTTCAACCAGGGAGAGGTCACCATCTCCCCAATCGTGGCTGTGGTCGAGGCTGCGGAATGTGTGGGCTGTGGTGAGTGCATCCTGGCCTGCCCCTACTCCGCCATCTCCCGCAATGGGGATGGGAAGGCCCATGTGAACCCGGCCCTGTGTCAGGGGTGTGGCACCTGCGCCGCCACCTGCCCCGCTGGCGCCATCACCGCCCTGCACTTCACCGATGAAGAGATCGTGGCCCAGATTGATGGGCTGTTGGAGATGGTAGTCTAGCTTTACGTTTGACGCATCACGTCAAGCATCAAACGTCAGGAGTGTATTATGAGTGAACCGTTTGAGCCTCGGATTGTTGCCTTTCTCTGTAACTGGTGTTCCTATGTTGGAGCGGACAACGCAGGCATCGCTCGCATCCCCTCCCCGGCTAACGTCCTGCCCATTCGGGTGATGTGCTCGGGGCGGGTATCGCCGGAGATGATCCTGCGGGCCTTCCGCGCCGGCGCCGATGGGGTGCTGGTGCTGGGATGCCACATCGGCGAGTGCCATTACATCAGCGGCAACCACCGCACCGCAAAGCGCATCCCACTGCTGCGTAACTTGCTGAGCTACGTCGGCATCAACCCCAATAGGTTGCGATTGGACTGGGTGTCGTCGGCCGAGGCGCCGAAGTTCGCCCAGGTGACGCAGGAGTTCGTGGAGACAGTGCGGGCGCTGGGGCCGATTGCGAAGGAGATGGGAGGATGATGGAAGAACTTCGCGCCCATGTGGCGGATAAACTTAAAGAGTTGGATGGTGTGATAGGGCTGCGGCGGACGACAGAGGGGACGGCTCCGTATCTCTTTCGAGATGGAGATGACCTGTCCCAACTAGTGCTGGATCCTCGCTACGCCCTAGCACCCATCGTCTCCCTGCTGCAAAAGCGATATCCTGAGGCCCGCTTCGGCATCGTGGCCCGGGGGTGCGACGAGCGCGCGCTGGTGGAGATGGCCAAGCGGGAGCAGGTGGACCCCGACCGGCTGTACCTCCTGGGGGTGGCCTGCACCGCTGAGGAGGCCGAGGAATGCCACTGTGCCGACCCCGCGCCCGACCCTGCTTCCTGGCCGCAGGCGGAGGTCATCGGCACCCCAGTGGAAGGCGCGTCGCCGAACCCTATCGTCGCCGAGTACGAGAGGATGTCGCTGGAGGAGCGACGGGAATTCTGGCGGCAGCAGTTCCTCAAATGCATCAAGTGCTACGGCTGCCGTAACATCTGCCCGGAGTGCTTCTGCGAGGCCTGTGCGCTGGAGGATCCGCTGTGGGTGGAGCCAGGAGTGCTGGCCCCGCCCTTCCCTACCTTCCACCTCATCCGGGCTATGCACATGGCAGGCCGCTGTGTCGCCTGTCGTCAGTGCGAACTGACCTGCCCGGCCCACATCCCTCTGACCGTCCTCTACGACCTGATCCGGCGGGACGTGGGCGACCTGCTGGGATACGTGCCTGGGGCGGACATCGAGGCCGCGCCGCCTCTGTCGCTCACACTGGAGGAAGCGCCG
>CAZRSI010000191.1:0-5118 GCA_964602575.1 uncultured Anaerolineae bacterium | reverse complement strand
GCAAGCATTACTCCATCCGCACCGAAGAGGCATACATTCGCTGGATCAAACGCTTCATCCTCTTCCACAACAAACGCCACCCCCAGGAGATGGGTATCCCCGAAATCGGAGCCTTCCTCACCTACCTGGCCGTCCATCGAAAAGGTCGCTGCCTCCACCCAGAACCAGGCCCTTTCTGAGCAAGGGGGCCAGGGTTCGGATGTGCAGAAAAGAACTTTTGCGCAGGCACCTAGACTTCGACCGCTTCGCCGGTCTTTTGACGGGGCTCTTCTAAGCCAAAAGTCAAGACCAACGCAATGGCCACGCCCCCCATGGTGGTCAGGAACAGGACCGGATACGATGTGGCCTGGAGCAACCAGCCACCCAGGAAGGGCACCACCATAAGCGAGCCACACAAGGTGTTGATCAGAGCGACGTAAATGGGACGCTCTTCTGAGGGGGCCAATTCTAGAACGAAATTAATGGGCCCCGGCATGAAGGAGTTGTTCAGGGCGCCGATGGCCAAGAAGATCAGGTAGTAAACGTAAATTGGCGAGGTCTCAGCCAGGTGGCTCATCGGCCGGATGAGCAAGGCCAATAGGGGTGAAACGATGGCCGTTATAATAGAACACTGGATCACGATCTTGCTGCCAGACCGCTCGTTCAGATACCCCCACAGGAATCCGCCCAGAATACTGCCCGCTACCTGGAATGTAATGAAGACTCCGATAGTCTCGGCGCTGAAGTGCAGCTCTTCAGTAGCATAGATAACATAGAAAGGCATGGCCATTCCGCTTAGGCCCGTCAGGAGCCGCACGGCGATGACCAAGCTAAAGGTGCGATTCTCCTTCAAAACCGTCCACAGCTTGGGTAAAAAGGCATTCCACGGCAATCGCTGCTCCTGTGTCGGGCCGGGTGGCTCATACAAAAAGCTCATAGCCAGCCAGGACAGGAACAAAAATAACCCGGCCAGGAAGAATAGCAAGGCATAGTTATTGGGGAAGGGTGGACCGTAAGGGCCCAAGACAGCATTTACTACCGCGCCTGCTCCCATTGTTAACAACCCCGACAAAACTTGACCTGTCCCGATCAGCCGCCCCCGCCGGGTTGGGGGAATGGCTTTACCCAGGATGTCGAACCAGGCCACAGAAGCTATAGCGTCGGTGCTCATGAAAACAGCCAGGCTAACAAAGAGCACCCCCAGGATCAGCGCTGGGGCGCGATCTCCGGCCAGGAACAATACCCCAGCCAGCAGCCAAAAAACAGGCCGGCCGATAGCCGCGGCCAGCAGCATATACGGTTTTCTGCGGGCCTTACCAGCCAGGTGGCTGGCGGCTATCAGCTGGGGCAGAAACCAGGCGCCGGTTTGGATGGTTGAAGCCAGGCCAATCAAAGGCGCCGAATCGGTCAGCTGGCTGATGAAAGACGGCAAAACCGCTGTCAGGTTCACAAAAGCCATGCTGATGCCGTAGAAGATGTAATCTAATACAAAACATATGAAGTTGTGGCGATAATGGGGACTAAATTCGTTACCACTACAATGGGAACTCATACGTTGCGCCTCTACGTAGTGCGTACTGCGTATTGGATGACCTCGAAGCGAAGTGCGCAATGCTTTTCCATGTTTCAGTATCTTCAGCACTGGTGCTAGTTTCTTGATATAGAGTGTTCACTCACACGATAGACACGAGCATATTCGTGGTGGCCAAGGGCGACGACTAAGGCGTCCGAACCGCTGAGTTCGCTCACCTGGCGGCCGTGGCGGTCATATTTCGCGCCCTCGTAGGCGAAGGGTATGTCCACGTCGAAGGTAACAGGGTTCGGATCTATGCTGTAGAGCAGGGTATGTCCATCTCCTTGCACGAAGTACCCTCGGTTGAGCTTCTCGATTCCCAGCACATCCTTCCAGAAACCGGCCAGTTCGCCCTGGCGATCATCCACGAACAGAGACTCCACATCGAACGACGTGGAGTAAATCGCGCCTTTGCTCTCGCTGGAGGTGATTCGCTCCAGATAGGAGGTCACGGCCACCGAACGCGGGTCTTTCATCTGGGCCTTCAGGGCCTCGGCGATATCGGCCCTGGCCACGACCTCCCCGCCCTGCTCGTAGAAATCATACAGGAGGGCCAGTTCCTCTGAGGAAACGTAGGCCAGCGACGGGGCCAGCACCAGTACCGTCTCCATCCCCTCCAGGTTGGCCCAGGTGAGATGCGTGGATATGACAGAGTTGACATTGTTCCTGGCCAGGGCGTTCAATTGCCAGAACTTATAGTTAAGGATGCTCTGGCTGATCAACTGGCGAAGGGTGGGCAGGTCCCTGGCCAGACGGGTAAGATGCAGCCACGACCTGGTCTTGCCGATGAGCTCATAGGGATAGCTGGAGGGAGCGAAGAGCAGCACCGAAACCGGCGATGGCTCGGCCACCATGATCTCGCGGGCACTAACCCCAGCCTCCGAAACCCGCTCGAACATCTCATCAGGGTCGTAGACGATGGGGTTGGTGTCGTTGTACAGCCCCTGGCCTTTGATGTTGTAATTCCAGAAGTTGATGCCCTGAAGCTCCCCGCCGGTCTGGGTGGCCAACTGGGCCAGATAATAGATGTTAGCCACCGCGTCGGCGATGTCGGCCTTGTCGGGGCTGGCCTGCCCCAGACCCCAACTGTTGGCCGTGGACCACAGCCATAGGGGCTTGTCGTAGACCTTCGAGTAGTGGCCCAGAGAGCGGATCAGGATGAACAGGGAGGTCAGGTCGCCCTCGGTGATGGGGTCGGTGTAGTATCCGTCCCTGGGATAAGCATCGAAGGTGATGGCGAAGTTGGAGGGCGTATCCCTGAACAGCGGCTCGATATCGGGCATATAGTAGCCGTAGCGGGCCAACATGCCGCAGAAAGACATGGTGGTCATGATCTCCGGGTCTATCTCCTGCCACACATTGGCGCTCCAAGCGGCATACTCGACGATGTAGTTAGCCTGAAACTCACCCAACTGTCTCCATCGCTGGGGGTCGTTGCCCACCTCCCAGAAGGAATACCCATATCTGCTGGTAAAGACGGCATTGGCATGGCTGGAGTAGTCCGCGCCCTGGGGCTCATCGGCCAGGTTGATCATCAGGATGATGTCCTTGAAAGGTTGCACGAAGTTGGCGTTCACCCACTGGTAATAGTTCCGAATATCGACCTGATAAGCAGGCGAGTAGAACGATGCGCTCTGCCCGCCGATGTTGAGTGGGTTGCCGGAGTAATCTGTTCGCAAGTCCTGGGGATGTTCGGCATTCCACTGCTCCCCCATCTGGATCTGATAGCCGATGGGGAAGATCACCTTCATGCCCTTCTCCCGGCAGACCCGTAACATGCGATATTGGGCCTCCACCATGGCCTCGGCCTCGTCGTGGAGGGGATTCCAGGGGTCAATGTAGGCTCGGTAGACGGCATAGGACAGCCCAGGCTCGGCCTTATAGATGTCTACCTCGCCCGGATTGTTGTGCCCGATCAGAACGACGTTGTTGCCTCTTTCCTTTTGCCTCCCGATGATAGCTCGCATCTCCTCCCAGCCAAGCTCCGGGTACGCCTCCGTCCCCCAGCCAGTGTACACCTTCCGCGTTGTGCCGTCCCTCACGGCCACCGACACGTCGTCCAGATACATGGCTGTCTTCCGACCGCCCTCCCCGTCGTTGTACACATTGAAGTATATGGCGATGGTTTGCCCTCGATAGGGCAGCAAATCGAAAGAATGATATGTCCAGGTCTGGCTGTTGGAAGTTATCTTCATTATCTGTTGGAGGGGGTAGAGGTTGGCATCCAGGATCATGGCTTCCTGCCAGTCGTACCCAGTGGTCTCCTGGGAGATTGGGTAGTACCAGAACGAAAGAGTGGCGTAGTAAGCATCAAAGGGGATGGTCACCTTCTGCCAGATGGAGGACCAGCTTGGATAATCGCTCAGATCGGTGATGCCCAGGCGCATGGAACGAGCGTCGCTGTGCACTATCTCTGTGGAGTATACTGCCGGGCGCTGCGTCCAGCCGATATACCACCCTTCGTCCGTCTCGAAGTCGCCGTTGACCAGCAACTCCTTGGCAAGGGGCGTTGGCGTTGCCGTCGGTGTGGGGGTTGGAGTGGGCGGCGGAATCTTGACAATGAGAGGCAGGTAAATCTCAGGTATGGGCGTCGCCGTCGGTGTAGGCGTCTCCGTGGGTGTGGCTGTGGGTGTAAAGGTGGGAGAGGGAGTGTGAGTTGGTGTAGGAGTAGAAGTCGGCGTACTGGTGGGCGTAGGTGTGAGCGTAGGCGTAATCGTTGGCGTAGCTGTTGGGGTGTTAGTAGGTGTGCAGGTTGGCGTCGGCGTGGCGGTTGGTGTCGCAGTGATGGTAGGTGTGAGAACAGTGGCCGTAGGCGTGACCGTCGGCGTGCTGGTGGGTGTGTCGGTTGGCGTCAGCGTCTCAGTCGGCGTGACGGTGATTGTAGACGTGATAGTAGCGGTAGGCGTTGGCGTGTCGGTGAGTGTAGGGGTCGAGGTGGCCTCCGCATTCGCAGGATTCGAGCCCCATTGGGGGGGCGCCGCTTCGTAGCGAGCGGCATCGGCCAGGTGAGATTCGTTCAAGAGATGCAGCGGCCAGAACCCTATGACCAATATGCCGATGACGATGGCTATACGGGCAGCGCCACCTCCTTGACGCTTAAAGTTTGACCTTTGACGTTCCCGCATAGTTCCCTTCCGCATACTTACAGCACTTTCAGTGTCAATTGCATTGCCGTTGCAACGTTCTGGTGGGTGTCATCCCCCATAGCAGCGGTTATCTGCTGGGTCAGAGCCCATAGCTTGTCTTGCTCTTCAGGCGGCAGAAAGCCCAGCATTGCTCTGGCCTGTTGGATGAGACCTGGCGCGATGGAAGGCTTTCTCGCCAGCTGGTGAAGCGAGAGCAAAGGTTTCAGTTGGCTGGCCAGGCAGATCAGCCGGGCCACAGGATTAAACCGGGCCAATTGCCAGGCCAGCCGGTCCTCGTCGCTGGCTTCCATCTGGTGAAAAGCCAGCGCCACCTGACAGTCGAGGTAGCCATAGTTGACCAGCAGGCGCACTACTTCGTAATCTTTCACGGCAATGGCCACGTAGTAGAGAAGCTGTTGAAGGGCCATCGGCGGCAATTCC
>CAZRSI010000190.1:0-5157 GCA_964602575.1 uncultured Anaerolineae bacterium | reverse complement strand
CTCCCGCTGGATATCGCGTTTGCGAATAGCTTCCCGCTTGTCATAAAGTTTCTTGCCACGAGCCAGAGCGATCTCCACCTTAGCCCATTTGTTATCCTTCAAGTACAAGCGTAAAGGAACAATGGTGTAGCCTTTCTCCTGCGCTTTACCTTGCAGGCGGCTTATCTCGCGGCGATGCATCAAGAGCTTGCGGGGTCGCTTGGGCTCATGACCACCGCGTCCAGCCTCTTTGTATGGCGCGATATGCGTATCAATTAGCCAAAGCTCGCCATCTTTCACCTGGACATAACTATCCCGCAAATTCACCCGGCCAGCCCGCACCGACTTGATCTCCGTACCGGTGAGAACAATCCCAGCCTCATAGGTTTCATCTATGAAATAGTCATGGCGTGCTTTTCGATTGGTAACAATCGTTCTATCCGCCATCTATCACCCCTCGCAAGTACTCGATAGCGCGGTCCAGTTGCGGATCACGACCCGCCTCCAGTTCCTCCTCGGTCATTTCCACCTGGATGTCCGGGGCCAAACCCACCTCGTGAATAGCCCGTCCTTTCGGTGTAAGCCAATGGGCGGAGGTCACCCGCAACTCGGAGCTGTCGCTTAGGTAATAGGAGAGTTGGACCGAGCCCTTGCCCAAAGTTTGCTCGCCGATCAGAATACCCCGGCCAGCGTCCTGAATGGCGCCAGCCACGATCTCCGAAGCACTGGCAGTGCCTCCGTTGACGAGCACCACCATAGGTATATCGGTCGCAAGCCCGCCTTTACGAGCTGGGTATTCTCTCTCCCTGCCGCCTTTCATCCGCTCGATTAGGATGTTCCCTTCGCCGACAAACTGGCTGGCTATATCAACAGCTTCGTTCAAAAAACCCCCCGGATTATCCCGCAAGTCAAATACCAAGCCCTTTGGCTTCTCCGCCATGAGAGTGCGTAATTCTGCCTCCAACTGGTTTGCAGCCTGAGCGGTAAAGCTAGTCAGCCTGAGGTAGGCGATGTCGTACTCCAACATCCTGGATTCAACCACCGGCATCTCGATTCTTTCTCGAACGACCTCGACCACAAAGGGTTCCGGAACGCCTTCCCGGCTGATAGTCAGACGAACCGTGGTGCCTGCCGGGCCTCGGATCAGGGCTATGGCCTCAAAGATACTCATGTCTTCGATGGAGGTACCATCCACGGCCAACACAATGTCACCAGACCTCAGGCCAGCCCGATCAGCAGGCTTATCCTTAAAGGTTCGGACGATTTCAAGCCGGCCCTCCTCGGTCATATTGACCACCGCACCAATACCCTCAAAAGACCCAGACATATCCTCTCTGACGATGGCCGCCACTTCGGGCTCCAGGAAGGCCGTGTACTGATCATCGAGGCTGTCTATTACCCCCTGGATGGCGCTATAGGTCATTTTCTGCGCATCTGGCACTTCACCATAGAAATCCCGCTTCAGGATCCCCCAGGCTTCCCAGAAAATGCGGAACGCTTCCTCTTCTTCGCTGGTGGGTGCATTTCGAGACACCATCTCAGTGAGGCTGGGGGACACAGCAGCTCTGGCCGCAAAGCCAGCCCAAAAAGCCACGCTGGTTAGAAAAGCCACCAACAAGGCTACAATTGTTAGTCTCAAGCAACCACGCAACCACTTTCCCATACTTTCCAGACTCCTTTACTCGACATAACTATGGTAGGGGATAGGTTTGAAAAGGTGTTATTACTCTCAGGGCAGAGCTAGCATCCCCACACACCAACCTGCCCAGCCTAATTCTAGCACACTTTGCAACCACACGCAAACATCCAAAGAATTCAAACCAGTGAGATCGTCCGATTTTCAGACTTTCCCTGGAGGAAATCCCCAACACTACGTTATTATTAACATAAGATATATAGTATGAAGTTCAGGAGGGAGAGAGGGAGAAGAGAGCTCCAATTCGCCACGGCTGGTCAGGAGATTGACCATCCAAACCAGATCGGCACAGAGGTAGTCAAAGCCCTCAGCGATGATGCTTGAGACACACCTCACCTCTGGTCCATGTTGTCCAACAGTTGCCCTCGTTCTCGCCTGTCAGCCTGGACATAGGGCTTGCGCAGCGCAGCCTGTGGGGTTGAGGGGTATCCCCTCAACCCCACTTTTTCCTCCTCAGGGCGGGGCTAAATGGGCCAATGCCCCACACTGGCGACGAGAAGAGGGAATATTGAGGGGACACCCCCACACCCCCGACCTGCTGCGCAGGCCCGACATACACGCGGATTTGACAAATCACAACAAGTAAAGTAAAATCAAAAACATTCTTGAGGAGGTGAGAAAGTGAACCAGTTCATCTATTCTATGTGGCCTGGTGAAACATATTTCGGCAATGGTGCAGCCGGTCAGGTAGGCAAACATGCTCATCGCTTGGGTGGTAGCAAGGCCTTCGTGGTCACCGATCAAGGAGTGCGAAAATCTGGGCTATTGGACCGGGTTCTCGCTTCTCTTGGCAGAGATGGAGGTGGAATGGAATTCATGGTGTTCGACGAGACAGAGGCAAACCCCAGTGATAAGTTGGTACGCTTGGCCGTGGAAAGGTTCAAAGACTCAAAGGCAAACCTGTTGGTCGCTGTGGGGGGAGGCAGCCCCATAGACTTAGCCAAATCCGTTCGACTGGTGGCCGCTGGTGGAGGAGATATCCTAGAGTATGACCTGGGGTTAGGTGAAAAGGCCAAACCTACGCCAAGGAATATGTCTCCTTTGATTGCTATCCCGACTACAGCAGGTACCGGCAGCGAGGTAACTGCCTGGGCAGTGATTACGGATACAGAACGCAACTTCAAAATAAGTGTGGGAGATGCTTCTCTTATACCTAACGTAGCTCTAGTAGATCCGGAGATGACGATCACTATGCCACCAAGCCTAACTGCCGCTACGGGGATCGATGCCTTGTCCCATTGTATCGAGTCCTATGTTTCTACTGTCGAACATCCTCTGGGCGATCTACTAGCCTTGTATGGCATTCGATTGATATCACGAAGTCTAAGGCAGGCAGTGGCTGATGGTGAGAATATGGAAGCCCGCCGAGATATGGCTATGGCGGCTATGGTAGGGGGTATGAGCCTGAACCTCAAATGGGGAGGAGCTTGTCACTCCTTGGCGCATCAGCTATCCACTGAAGCAGGAATCCCTCATGGGGTGAGCATTGCTCTGATGCTACCTTATCAAATGGAATTCAGCCTGCCTGGGGATTGGGAGAAGTATGCTAAGGTCGCTGAAGCTTTGGGCGAGGGAGATGGAAGTTACTCACTGGAAGATAAAGCTGCAGGAGCCGTACGCGCGGTTAAGCAGTTACTTCATGATATTGGTCTTCCCGCACGATTGAGAGATGTCGGTGTCAAAGAGGAAATGATTCCCCAAATGGCCAAAAGGGCTATGATGGACGATAGCCACATGACCAACCCTCGGCAATGTACTGAGGAAATTATGGCGGAACTTTATTGGAAAGCATTTTAGAAAGTTGATTAGGGAATGGTTTCTGCGATTGGCTCGAGAGTTACCTTCTGCTAACGCCTGGGTTGCCAGGTCAAACCAGGCAGTGGCGAAAGGCCTTCAGGAAGCGAGCGGGCAGGCGGCCTTCCAAAGTGGTTCCCTCAACATCGTGTTCTTCGTGCTCCACCAAACCCCAGCGATAGAATAGCGAAACCAGTTCGCCCTCATGATAGGGAATGCGCGCTTTTATGCGCACCAAACCCTGATTCAGAACAGCCTCTACGCGTTCCAATAGTTCATCCAGGCCAATCCCCTCTCTGGCCGAGATGGCCAGGCTATTTGGAAATTCCTTCATCCTGCGCTGAATCTCATCAGAGTTGCTCAGTAGGTCCATTTTGTTGAGGGCTACCACTACCGGTATATCTGTGGCCCTCAAATCCTTTAGTGTATCTTCTACCACCCTGCTCTGCAACAAAGCATTCGGAGAAGTTATGTCAACTATATGCAGGAGCAGGTCTGCTTCGTTGATCTCCTCCAGAGTCGCACGGAAGGCAGCAACCAGTTGAGCGGGAAGCTTCTGGATGAAGCCAACGGTATCGGTAAACAGAGCTACCTGCCCTCCGGGCAGTTTCACCCGCCTGGTCGTGGGATCCAGCGTGGCAAAAAGCTTGTCCTCCACCAGAACATCTGCACCAGAGATTGCATTAAGCAGAGTGGATTTCCCTGCGTTGGTGTAACCCACAATGGCTACCACAGGCACGGGCGACCTGGACCGCTGACGGCGATAGAGGCTGCGATGAGCTCGCACTCGTTCCAACTCTCGTTTTAGCTGAGCTATGCGCTCTCTGATGCGGCGGCGGTCTATTTCGAGCTGTCTCTCGCCCGGACCCCGCAGGCCCACGCCTCCCACACCACCACGGGCGGCTGCGCCTCCTGCCTGGCGAGCCAGGTGGGTCCACATGCGCGTCAGTCGTGGCAGGCGATACTCGTACTGAGCCAGCTCGACCTGTAATTGGCCCTCCTTGGTATGGGCGTGCTGGGCGAAGATATCTAGGATCAGGGAAGTGCGGTCAAGAACCTTAACCTCCCATGCTTCCTCTAGCTCGCGCTGCTGGCGCGAAGATAGCTCGTCATCGAAGATGATCAAATTACAGCCGAGCTGCTCTTTCAGCTCTTTGATCTCCTCTACCTTCCCTGCCCCAATGTAAGTAGCCGGATTGACGGCCTCCAGTTTCTGGTAGGTCTGGCCTTTCACTTCCACACCGGCCGTGCGTGCCAATTGAGCTAGCTCCGCCAGCGAGTCTTCGACCGACCAACCTCCCCGCTCATTCTTCAGCTTCGCTCCTACCAAGAGAGCCTGTTCCTGGCCGGAACCATTGATAAATCCCTCTTCTTCTACGATAATACTCGTCCCTCCTCCCTTACCACGAAATATTCTCACTTCTGCCGCATCCATTCGACTTCGCATAGTTTCCTTTCCCTTACCAGCCTTCAACAAAGGCTAAAGTAGGCACTCGACGCTTATGACTACACGAAGTCCTCCCGCGCCCACTTTCATCCTATATCTTACCACCATCCTCACCAAACGTCAAACTCGATATCGTTCGTTCACTCTTGTGAAAAATCCACAGTAGTGGTATAATTATAATAAGAGGCTATTCAGTTTACAAGGAGGCATAAGGTGGAAGCAGCGTACGAGCAAGTTGAGG
>CAZRSI010000189.1:0-5322 GCA_964602575.1 uncultured Anaerolineae bacterium | reverse complement strand
TGAATGACTTGCTGGATCATCAGATTGAAGCTTTCTTCGGACATGATACGTCCATGTGGCCCCCGCCCCCGGTTCATTAGCATGCGCAGGTAAGCAGCCATATCGGCGGGAGTCGAGGCAATGCTGCCGTCGCCTGTGCCGGTCTCCAGCCACGGGGCCGGGGCAAGCGCTCCCCCGCGCGCCAGGGGGCGATCGTCGTAGAAAGCGCTATAACCCACCGCCAGGCGCTTGCGCGTCTCATGGGTGATCACAGGATCACTGGCAGTCATCCCCAGCGGCTCGAGAATGCGCGCCCGGATGATGTCCCCGTAAGGCTGCCCCAGCAAATCCTCCAGGATAATCCCCAGAGCCTTGTAGCCGGTGTTGGAGTAATGGAACCAACTTCCCGGCGGCACAGTGGCTTCCGTCTCCCGCAAAGCCCAAACCTCATAGCGTCCCTCTGTGCTGAACTCTGCTCCTCGGATGATGCCCGCCGTGTGGCTCATCAAGTGGTGGAGAGTGATCGGTTCGTACCTGGATTGCACATGAAACCAAGGTAAGTAGCGTGTGACCGGCTCATGAAGGTCTAACAGGCCCTCCTCCCGTAATTGCAGCAGAGCGATACTGGTGAAAGATTTGCCGATCGAACCGATCTCAAACAGCGTATCCGCAGTGACGGGCACCTGAGCTGCCACATCCGCAAAGCCATAGGTAGACACCCAAAGCAATTTCTCCCGATCGGTTAACGCTACCGCCATGCCAGGGATGTTGCCCTCTTGCATCCGCTGTTCAATGAACTGATCCAAACGGTTGAACGCTTCTTTAAAGTCTACCACCAGGAATCCCTCCTCTAGGGCGCTCCCCAGGCGTTGTCATCCTTGCCAATATGATCTTGGGCGATTTTCAAAAGCACGGGGATATCTACATTGCCACCACTAACGATCACCGCAACGTTAGGGCCAACTCTTTCCACTTTCCGCTGCAGAAGAGCTGCGATACCCACAGCCCCTGCCCCTTCCACAACCAAATGGTGTTTCTCCAGAGCAAAGGCCATGGCCTCGGCAATCGCCTCCTCTGAGACCAGAACAACGTCGTCAACATACTTCTGAACCATGCGGAAGGTATACTTGTTGTCCAAACCGATCCCACCCGCCAAACCGTCGGCGAGGGTTTCCTCTTCCTCCATCTCTATCGGCGCACCGGCTTTCAGGCTGTAGTACATAACAGGGGCACGCTCCATCGAAACGCCGACCACGCGAATCGCGGGGTTGGCGGATTTCAGCGCCAGCGCTATCCCCGCTATCAGCCCCCCTCCTGAGAGGGGCACGATCGCCGTGCTCACCTGAGGGAAATCCTCCAACAACTCCAGGCCAATAGTACCCTGGCCGGCAATGACGAAGGGGTCATCAAAAGGCTCGATCATGGTCAAGCCCCGTTCCTTTTGCAAGTACAGGGCACGTTTTTCCGCCTCGTCGTAGCATTCGCCATAGACTACTACCTCGGCACCAAGCCTTTTGATCGCTCCCACTTTGTTGCGTGGGACCCGTCTCGAGAGACAGATCACAGCATTGATTCCCAACCGCTTGGCCACGTACGATACTGCTCGCCCATGATTGCCGCTGGATACGGCGATTACGCCCCGTGCTTTCTCATCTGCCGTGAGACTGAGCAACTTGTTGGCCGCCCCTCGAATTTTGAACGCCCCTGTCTCCTGCCAGTTCTCGAGCTTCAGGTAAACGGAACCACCGGTGCGCTCACTCAGCAAAGGGCAATGGACTAGCGGCGTCTTTCTGGCAACAGATGCAATCCTTTGCCTGGCCAGGTAGATATCGAGCATTGTCACATCGGAAGCGGACACGGTCTTCCTCCTGGAGCAGCGTTAGAGCACCTGGCCGGGCAAGGCACCGGTATGCTCCCCGTCATCAATCACCACCACCCCGTTAACGATGACGTAGGGAATGCCTACCGGGTACTGATGCGGGTCGGTGAAGGTTGCTCTATCAGCAACGGTCTGAGCGTCGAATAAGACCAAATCCGCCCACGCCCCTTCACGAATCACTCCGCGATCGGTCAGGCCGAAGCGCTCTGCTGTAAGGGAGGTCATCTTTTTCACCGCCTCTTCTAGTGATAACACCTTTTCCTCACGAACGTAGCGCCCAAGTACGCGGGGAAATGTGCCGTAGCTGCGGGGGTGTGGTCTGCGCTGGCCCAATATCCCGTGGGGCGACATGGATGACCCATCGCTGCCCACCGCCACCATGGGATGGCGCATCAATGTCCGCACATTCTCCTCTGACTGGTCAAACCACACACAACCGACCTGACCTTCGCTAGCCACAATCAAATCGAAGGCGGTCTCCAGCGGGTCTTTTCCTTCAGCGGCGGCGATCTCGGCAATGCTCTTGCCCAGCACATCCAGGCGGGCGTGGCACTCACTCACCACGACATCGGTCCAATCGCGTATGCCCCCCCGTTCCTCCCACTCGGCGCGGTTCTCCTCCCAATCTTTCCTGAGCTGTGCCCGAACATCTGGGTTGCTCAGCCGCTCCGCAACTGCTTTGGCCCCGCCGACCTGGGCCCAGTAGGGCAGCATCGCCGCCAGCCAGGTCGAGCTGGCATGGTAAGGGTACTGATCACACCCCAGGCGCACGCCCCGGCTTTGGGCCTCCTCCAGCATGGCGATGAGCTGATTCACGCGGCCCCAGTTGCGGTAACCTTCCAGCTTCAGATGGGCGATCTCCACCCGCACCTCGGCCTGTTCGCCGATCTCGATAGCTTCAGCCACCGCTTCCAGCAATCCATCGCTCTCGCTGCGGATGTGGCTGGCGTAGATGCCATCGTAGCGAGCTGCCACCCTCGCCAGGCCGATGACCTCCTCGGTCTGGGCGTAAAAGCCTGGTGGATAAAACAATCCTGTGGAGAGCCCCCGCGCCCCCTGCTCCATGGCTTCGGCCACCAAATGCTCCATCTCCGCCTGCTGCTGAAGGTCGGGCTGCACATCATCGTAGCCCAGCACAGAACCCCGCACTGTGTTGTGGCCAACCAAGGCTACCACGTTCAAAGCAAGGCCAGGGTGGCGCAGGCGCTCCAGGTATTCAGCCATATCTGTCCAGGTGAGCTCTATGCCGAGGAGCTCCGCCTCGGCGCGCACCTCGTCCATCGCCGCTCCCAAGAGTGGGGCGGGAGAGAAGCCGCAATTGCCGATCACCTCCGTTGTCACTCCCTGGCGGATCTTGCTCTCGGCCCGGGGGTCAACCAGCAGGGTGAGATCTGAGTGCGTGTGGGCATCAATGAAGCCAGGCGCCAGATGCAAACCATCTGCCTGAATGGTGCGCTTGGCCTCCTGCTCGATGCCCTTGGCTATCACAGCAATGCGGCCGGCAGCAATGCCTACGTCGGCTTTGAAAGCCGGCTTTCCGGTACCATCGGCTACCACAGCATTTTTGATCAGAATGTCTAACATGAGTCGCTCCTTTTACGAATAGAGATGACAGGCCACATAGTGACCTTCTTCCACCTGAATCAATGGCGGTTCGTGGACCCTGCATTCTGGAAGAACACGCTCGCATCGAGGATGGAAACGGCAACCGGGGGGTGGATTCTTAGGAGAGGGAACGTCCCCCGAAAGGATTTTTCGCTCCCTTGTCTTTAGTTTCGGGTCGGGGATCGGGACAACCGATAGCAGGGCCTGGGTATAGGGGTGCAGTGGATAATCAAAAAGCTGCTTCTTACTTGCTCGTTCGACCAACTTTCCCACGTACATCACTGCGACCGTATCACTCATGTAGCGGATTACACTGATGTCGTGGGAAATGAACAGATAGGTCAAATTGAGTTCTTCCTGTAAATCTCGCAGCAATTTCAGAATCTGAGCTTGAACCGACACATCCAAAGCGGAGGTAGGCTCGTCCAGGACCACGAAGTCGGGATTGGTAATCAGGGCACGGGCAATGGCGATGCGCTGCTTCTGTCCCCCGCTGAACTCGTGGGGATAACGGCCTAGATGTTCCGGGTTGAGGCCGACCTTTTCGAACATGGCTGCAACCTGCTTCACACGCTCATCAGCCTCCTTAACGCCCTGAATCACCAATGGCCTGCTCACGATGTTGGCCACCGTCATGCGGGGATTCAATGACGAGTGTGGGTCTTGATAGACAATTCCCTGTCGCCTTCGCAGTAGCCTCAGTTGTTTCTTGTTCAACTGGAGAAGGTCCTGGCCGTCAAAGAAAATCTTGCCTGCTGTGGGTCTCTGCAGCAGCAGGAGGCTCTTTCCAGTGGTTGTCTTGCCACACCCCGACTCCCCCACCAATCCCATAGTTGTCCCTTTCTCGATCTGGAAGGAGACATCGTCCACCGCCTTGATCCAACCGCCTCCTGTCCGGAACAGCCCCGCTTTAACCGGGAAGTACTTTTTGAGATGCTGCACGTCAACCAGCGTCGTCATGCGTTCCCCCGTCTAGTTACTGCCAAACAGATGACAGGCTACCATATGCCCCTCATCCACCATGAGTTCCCTGGGTTTCTCACGGTGGCAAATTTCCATCGCGTGTGAGCAGCGAGGGTGAAATCGGCATCCTGGAGGCGGATTAATGAGACTGGGAACAGAGCCGGGGATGATGGTGAGAGAATCGAGGTCTCGGTCCGGTCGAGGGACGGAGCCCAACAACCCCTGCGTGTAAGGATGCAAAGGGGCCTCGAACAGGGTTTCCACGTCTGCCAGCTCAATCACGTTTCCGGAGTACATGACACCTACCCGGTCGCATGTCTCGGCCACCACTCCAAGGTTGTGAGTGATCAGCAGAATGGACATGCCCAATTCCCTCTGCAGTTCTTGCATTAGCATAAGCACCTGCGCCTGAATGGTTACATCCAGTGAAGTGGTGGGCTCATCTGCAATCAGCAGCGCCGGATGACATGATAACATCATAGCGATCATGGCACGCTGCCGCATCCCGCCGCTAAACTGATGAGGATAATTGGTAGCTCGCTCCTCGGCATCGGCGATGCGCACCATTCTCAGGGCCTCCACCACCCTCTTCCAGGTCAACGTCTTGTTTGTATGGTGATGCAGCCGGATAGCCTCTCCTACCTGGTCGCCAATAGTGTAGACAGGATTCAGGCTTGTGGTGGGGTCCTGGAAAATCATGGAGATTTTACTGCCTCGAATCCGCCTCATCTCCTCGGGCGACTTCTCCAACAAGTTCTCGCCCTCAAACAAAATCTCGCCGTCCACGATCTTGCCAGGGGGGGAGGGGATCAGCCGCATGATGCTCAAGGCTGTGACGCTCTTCCCGCACCCTGTCTCCCCAACCAGGCCCAGCGTCTCGCCCCGCATAATGTCCA
>CAZRSI010000188.1:0-5349 GCA_964602575.1 uncultured Anaerolineae bacterium | reverse complement strand
GGAGATCAAATGCCTCGTAGAGCTCCTGGCGAAACTGCTTGAGTTGGGATATGGTTTCTTGAATGTCCATACCCCAATAATGCCACGAATCTTGTTAAAGTGCAAGTCGCAACCTAGCTTTACCTATGATTTGTCCAAAGTCCAATGAACTAAAAACCGCCAAAAAACTGTCCAATCTCAGGGGTTCAGTACAGAGCATCCACATTCTACCACAAAATGATTACGCCTCTTCCTACAAATGTTACGGGTTTGTAACGATTTTGTCCGCGTTTCTTCACAATCGTCCTTAACAGGGCCTGACTACTACCAATGGGCAACTTCACTACAATAAGCTCGCCCGTTAGGAGAAAAAATTTCTGGCCGGGAGCGAGAGGCAAATAGGGTGCATTTCTTTTTTGGCAAATGTCATTGCGAGCCCTTCGATACCTCAGGACAGGCTCCGCGAAGCAATCTCCTGGCAGCAAGCGGGAGATTGCCCTTCGGCAAAGCTCAGGGCAGGCTTCGGCGCAAACTGCGCGCCTCGCAATGACCCAGGCCAGGCTGGCTCTTGCTCTCGCCACCAAAGTGAAATACGCTCGGTAAATAGGGAGGAGTTGCGCAAAAAAAGATAACGCGCTATAATATTCTTTAGCTCGTTCTCTTTACCTCGACTCCTCAGGCCCATATTACCCTCCTCTTAACTTCCTCTGGCTTGAGAGCTCCAGGGAGGTGTCCGAAATAGCAAACAGGAAGCACCAATGACTGTAAGCATCTTGCTAGTCGAAAAAGCCGATTCCCCCATCAACTGGATTCACCGAAGCCTGGAGAAAAAGGGATACGCGGTCCTGCTGGCGAACAGCGAGCAGAAAGCCATCCAGCAAGCAACTGCTGAAATGCCCGATCTCATTATCTTAAACGCCACATCTCCGAAGATAGACGGGCGTAAGATCTGCCGGACCTTGCACGATAAAGTCAGCGAGATCCCCATCATTCTGATTCTGGCCGAGGGCGAGAAGGATCCCAATGTCATGGAAGCTACTTTCGTACTAGCCCCCCCTTTTACCGCTCGAAAGTTATTCAACCGCATTAGGATGGTGCTGAAAAGCGACGAGGGCGAGATTCTTCAAGCAGGGGGGCTAACGCTAAAGCTAGGAACGCGCTCTGTGAACAACGGGCGTAAAGAGTGGAGGTTAACCCCCAAAGAATTCGAACTGCTGAAGATTTTCATGTGCAGTCCGGGCCGAGTTCTGAGTCGTAAGTTCTTGATGAAAAAGGTCTGGAAAACCGAGTACGTAGGGGATACCCGCACTCTGGATGTCCATATTCGCTGGCTACGAGAGAAGATAGAGGAGAATCCAAGTTCGCCAGTTTATCTGCGAACTGTGCGGGGAGTGGGTTATCGCTTTGATATACCGGGCGAGACAAACAAAGTGGATAAATCGTGATGCAAGATAGTGCTCTTTGACAGTTGGTTCAACTGCAAACCTTTGATCAATGTCATTGAGGAGGAGCGCAAGGACTGGGTAGGCGGTTGTCCCAAAGATCGAAAGGGCCTGTTCAAGAACCATTGGGGGCAACTGCAGGAGTATATATGTCCCACATTAGTACGTGGAAGTGCCTGTCACCTTAACGTACCAGTTTCAGCTTATCCACAGCAATGAGCCAGGGTCTCATCATCACCCTGGCTTGTTTGCTTTGGGGCCTCATTCGTGCTAGAATTATATGTCACCGAATCATTCATACTTAATGAACAAGCTATCCCAATTGTTGAGGTCGGAGAGGTGGCGCAAAACAAGCTCATCGTGCAAGGTGCGCGAGAGCACAATCTCAAGAATATAACGGTGGAGATGCCTCGCAACAAGCTCATTGTCATCACCGGCATCTCCGGCTCGGGCAAGTCGAGCCTGGCGTTCGACACCCTCTATGCCGAGGGACAGCGCCGGTACGTGGAGTCCCTCTCGGCCTACGCCCGCCAGTTCCTGGGCCTGATGGAAAAGCCCGACGTGGACCAAATCGAAGGGCTCTCCCCCGCTATCAGCATCGACCAGCGGGGAGCCAGCCACAACCCACGTTCCACCGTGGGCACGGTCACCGAGATCTACGATTACCTGCGCCTCCTCTATGCCCGAATCGGGGTGCCCCACTGTCCTCAGTGCGGCCGGGAGATCTCGAAGCAGACAGCTGAGCAGATGGTGGAGGCCATCATGAACCTGCCCAAAGGCAGTCGCATCATGATCCTGGCTCCCATCATCAAGGGCCGCAAAGGCCACCACAAGGGCGTGTTTGAGGATGTGCGCAAGGCAGGCTATGTACGCGTGCGAGTGGACGGGGAAGTGCGGGAAGTAGACGAGGAGATCGAGCTGGACCGCTACAAGATACACAACATCGAAGTGGTGGTTGACCGGTTGATCGTTCCGGGACACGACGAGGCCGATTCCTCTCTCGCCTATTTCCGCTCCCGGTTAACCGACTCGGTGGAGACAGCGCTGCAACTAGGCGAGGGAATCATCATCGTTCACAATCTATCCGCAGACCCTCCTGAAGACTTGCTCTTCTCCGAGCACTTCGCTTGTGTGCACTGCGGAGTTAGCTTGCCGGAGATCGAGCCCCGTACCTTCTCCTTCAACAGCCCCCACGGGGCTTGCCCGGAGTGCCAGGGCCTGGGCACCAAAATGGAACTCGATCCAGATCTGATTATCCCCAATAAAGAACTAAGCCTGGCCGAAGGGGCCATCCATCCCTGGAATGGCTCCAAACGCAGTGACAGCTACTATGTCCAATTGCTCAAGGCCGTCTGCGAGCATTTCGATATCCCTTTCAATGTACCTGTCAAACAACTGACCGACAAGCAATTGGAACTCATCCTCTATGGCAGCGGCTGGGAGCGTATTCCCATTACTTATCGCCGCCGGCGTGGAGGATGGCGAAGCTACGAGACAACCTTCGAAGGAGTCATCCCCAATCTCAAGCGGCGCTATGAGGAAACCACGTCCGACTACATCCGAAGCAAAATCGAACAGTACATGGCCCACCGACCCTGCCCCAAATGCCATGGGAAGCGCCTCAAGCCGGAATCCCTGGCCATCACCATAGCCGGTAAGAACATCGCTGAGGTGGCGGCCATGTCAGTAGCTGAGGCCAAACAGTTCATTGAAGAATTGCCTCAACACCTTAATGAGCGCCAACGAATTATCGGGGAGCGGATTCTCAAGGAGATCAAAGCTCGCCTCAGCTTCATGGAGAACGTGGGCCTTGATTATCTAACCCTGGACCGCACTGCAGTGACTCTCTCAGGAGGAGAAGCTCAGCGCATTCGCCTGGCCACCCAGATTGGCTCCCAATTGACCGGAGTGCTCTACATCTTGGATGAGCCCTCTATTGGGTTGCACCAGCGGGACAATGCCCGCCTTATCCGCACCCTGAAGGGAATGCGCGATCTGGGCAACACGGTGGTGGTCGTGGAGCACGATGAGGCCACCATCCGCGCCGCCGATTACATCGTTGACCTGGGGCCCGGAGCCGGCGAGCACGGCGGGGAAGTGGTGGTTACCGGGACGGTGGAGGATGTCATGGCCTGCCCCCGTTCCATCACCGGCGATTATCTGGCTGGCCGCCGGCGCATCCCCATCCCCAAGCATCGCCGGGATGGCAATGGCAAGGAGATCATCATCAAGGGAGCAGCAGAGCACAATTTAAAACACATAGACGTGCATATCCCCCTGGGGAAATTCGTCTGCATCACCGGGGTCTCAGGGTCTGGCAAGAGCACCCTGCTAGTGGAGATTCTTTACAGACGCCTGGCCCAGATCCTGCAACACAGTCGAGAGAAGCCGGGCCGCCACGACGCCGTGCTAGGAGTGGAGCACATTGATAAGGCTATAAACATAGATCAATCTCCCATTGGCCGCACGCCCCGCTCCAACCCGGCCACCTATACCAATGTCTTCACCTACATACGCGAGCTCTTCGCCGAGCTGCCCGAGTCCAAGGTGCGAGGATATGCGCCAGGGCGCTTCTCTTTCAATGTCAAAGGCGGGCGCTGTGAGGCCTGTCAGGGACAGGGGACCATCAAGATCGAGATGCAATTCCTGCCCGATATCTACATCACTTGCGATGTTTGCAAGGGAAAGCGTTACAACCGGGAGACCTTGCAGGTGCGCTACAAAGGGAAAAACATCGCTGACGTGCTGGACATGACTGTCGAGGAAGCCATGGAGTTCTTCGGCAATATCCCCAAGATCAAGCGCAAGCTGCAAACCCTCTATGATGTGGGTCTGGGCTACATTAAGTTGGGCCAACCGGCCCCCACGCTGTCGGGAGGTGAGGCTCAGCGGGTGAAGCTATCGCGGGAGCTCTCCAAGGTGGCTACCGGGCACACGCTTTACGTACTGGATGAGCCCAGCGTGGGGCTTCACGCCGCCGACGTAGACAAGCTACTGAAGGTCCTCAACCGTCTGGTGGACAAAGGCAACACCGTAGTTATCATCGAGCACCATCCGGACATCATCAAGGTAGCAGATTGGATTATTGATCTAGGTCCTGAGGGCGGCGATGCCGGGGGTAAGATCGTGGCCGAGGGGACCCCTGAGCAGGTGGCGGAGGTGGAGGAGTCGTACACGGGACAGTTGTTGAAACGAGTGCTGAACGAGGGATAAACGCTAACAGTCATCGGTTGGGACAACGCTCCTCACCATAAAGGACTGGACAATTTTCCCCACCATTTCCATTCTGCGGAAGGCAAAGTTGTCCCCTCTCCGCTGACCAACGTTCCGAACAGAGATATTGTTATCGTGGCTCACGAGGTTAATAGATTTCTGGAAAAGCAGTTGAAGAGGTGGGCCCTTACCCTGCTCATCTGGGATGGGGGGAGGAGGCCGAAGGAGGAAAAAGTATGCAAGTGACTATCAACAAATCACAACTTGAACTAGTCGAGGGCGACATCACAAAGCAGGACACCGAGGCCATTGTCAATGCGGCTAATCCGACCCTGCTGGGCGGGGGAGGTGTGGATGGGGCCATCCATCGGGCGGCAGGGCCCGAGCTCCTGAAGGAATGCCGCACTCTGGGTGGTTGTCAGACCGGCGACGCCAAGATAACCAGAGGCTACCGGCTCAAGGCCAAGTATGTCATCCACACCGTGGGGCCGGTTTACCATCGGGAGGGACCCAAACGGGCGGCGGAGCTCCTGGCCAGCGCCTACCGCCGCAGCCTGGAGGTGGCATCGGAGAACAATATCCGCTCGGTTTCTTTCCCCTCCCTCAGCACCGGCGCCTACGGCTACCCGATGGAAGAAGCAGCTCCCATAGCCCTGCGAACGGTCATAAACTACCTCGAGTCCCACACCGATATTGAGCTGGTGCGCTTCGTCCT
>CAZRSI010000187.1:0-5352 GCA_964602575.1 uncultured Anaerolineae bacterium | reverse complement strand
CGGGCGGCTCGATGCCGTGATCCACGGCGTTGCGCAGCAGATGTGTCAGGGGGTCCTTCATGATCTCCAGCACCTGGCGATCCACCTCAGTCTCGGTCCCCTCCATTTGCAGGACGACCTCCTTTCCCCGCTCGCGGGCCAGGTCGCGGACCATGCGCGGAAAGGCATCGAACAGGGTGGCCACAGGGAGCATGCGCACTCGCCGCACGCTGTTCTGCAAATCGTCGGTGAGGAGAGCCAGATGGCTATAGTCGCTGGTGAAGTGGCGCAACAAGGCACTGAGCTCTGCACCGAGGGCCTTGAGGTGCTCTTCGTTATGGGCCAGGAAGTCGAGCAGAGGGGGCACGTCTGGCCCATATCCATCCTGCCGCTGCAGGCGATTGAAGTGAGGGCGGGCCTGCTGCCAACTCTTCTGCCAGCGAATCAGACGTTGCTGCATGGCTTGCAACTCGGCCAGGCGCTGCTCGGTGCGCATGCGGGCCACCAGTAGCTCGCCCATCCCATCCATCAAAGCATCCAACTTGGCCGTGGCCACGCGGATGGTCTCCTCTTGCGGGGACACAGGGACTCGGCGACTCGGAGTTGGGGTGACTTCGCCGCGTCCCGGCCTCTCCCCCTCGCCCTCCTTTCGTTTTTCTCCCTCTCCCCGCGACTTCCTCTCCCCTTCCCTCTGCGGCTCCACTTCTTCGCGCCTCGGCGTCTCCTTGCCCCAAGTGGCTGCCTCCAGCCCCTCCAGGATCCGCTCGCGCTGTTCCGCCAGCAGGCTCTCGCCCCGCAGGTGCGCGGCCATCGCTTCGGACAGGGCATCCACGGCAGAGAAAAGGACATCGAAGAGCTCCGGCGTGGGAGTCAGCTCTCCCCGCCGGATAGCGCCCAACACATCCTCCAGTTTGTGGGCGATGGTGGCGATGTCCTCTATGTTCACCGCCCGGGCCGCCCCCTTGATACTGTGAGCCGCGCGGAAGAGGTCAGCCAACAGTGATTCGCGTTCCTCTGGTGGCACTCCCTCTTCCAGAGCTAGCAGTCCCCTGTTGAGCGTACCCAGGTGCTCCTCCAGTTCGGCCTGGAAGGTAGCCATCAGTTGACGCTGGAATTGCTCTCGTCGGTTCATATGCATCAGTCCAGTTTGTACTGTTCCACGATGCGGGTGAGCTGGGCAGCCAGGGCGTTGAGGTTCTGCGCTGCCTGCTCCACCTGCTGGGTGCCGGCCTGGGCCTGAGCAGCCGCCTGGTTGATGCTGTCCATGGCCAAGGCGATCTGGTCCACGCCTGCCAGTTGCTGGTTGGCGCTAGCCGCGATCTGCTGGGCCGCCTGGGCTGCCTGACGGATACGCTCGCTGATGGTATGGATGGCTTCGCCGGCTGCCTGGGCCAGTTGCACGCCAGCCTCGGCCCGCTTGGTGCCCTCCTCCGTGACCATCACAGCGGTGTTGGCCCCCTTTTGGATCTCGCCCAGGATATCCCGTACCTGAGCCGTGGCCTGGCGGGATTGCTCGGCCAGATTGCGCACCTCGCCGGCCACGACCGCAAATCCCTTGCCCGCCTCGCCGGCGCGGGCGGCCTCGATGGCCGCATTCAGTGCCAACAGGTTGGACTGGTCGGCGATGTCGTTGACCGTGGCGATGATCTCGCCGATCTGCTGGGTCTGCTCACTGAGGGCCAGGATGGTTTCAGCAATGATGCCGACTTGTTCCTTGATGCTGCTCATGCCCTCTGCAGTATCTTGGACAGCTCGCAGGCCCTGGTCGGCCACACCGATGGCTTCCTGGGCCATCTCGGCTACCAGGCGTGCCCGGTCGGCGGCTTGCTCGGCCGTCTGGCGCACCTCCTCCGCCGTGCTAGTGGTCTCGTTGATGGCCGCCGCCTGCTCGCTGGCGCTGGAAGCCTGCTCGCTGGTAGCAGCCAAAATCTGGGCGCTCGCCGAGGTGATATTGGCCGTGGCCTGCTGGGTCTGGCGCGTCAGCTCCCTTATTCGCTCCACCATCTCGTTGAGACCATCCACCAAGGCGTCCAATTGCTCGTGTCCGGTGGGTTCCAGCCGGCCAACGCGCAAGTCACCGGTGGCGATTTGCCGCACAAAGGCCACGTAGCGGCCCGTGATCTCCTCCAATTCCTGGCGTGCCTGCCGCTCGTTCTCCAGAATGCGGCGGATGTTCTGCATGGTGCGGTTGAAGGAGCGAGCCAGCAAACCCACCTCGTCCTGGGTTTCCACCGCCACATTGACGTCGGTCTGTCCGGCGGCCATACGGCGCATGGCCTCCACGAAGTCAACCAGGGGGCGCAGTTGTCGGGCCAAGACGAAGTAGATGATGACCAGGGCCACAATTTCGGCTAGGCCGCCCCCCAACCATACCACCCAGGCCCCCTGTGGCGACCAGATGAGGGCCATGATGCCCATCACCACCAGTGGAACCAGGGAGAGGAACAGAAACCACAGGAAGAGCTTCCCCCGCAGGCTCTGGAAGAAGCCCATACGGGCCGCAGCGACCTCATACTCCTCCAATGTCCATGCCTCAGATACGCCTGATTGCATCATGATACTTACCTCCTCTTGCTGTTTTAAGCGTTCACACTTCTTCGTATACGATCACCCGCGGATCCGCCAGCAGGCGTTGCAGATCCAGGATGACCAACATATCTCCAGTGACGCCGTGAACGTATTCCTGGGCCTGGGAGGAGCCGACGGACGAAGCAGGCTCTATCTCCGCCACGGCCACCTGGGCCACCTGGGGCACGTCATCCGCCAGGATGCCCAGTTCCATGGTTTCTTTACCATCCTCGCTGTCTCCGCGCACCAGGAGGACGTGAGCCGACTCGACGAGAGGACGGGACGGCAACCCCAGGAACCGACCGATGTCCATCACCGAATAGATGCGACCACGGATATTGACCGCTCCAATAATGAAATCTGGGGTGCAAGGCACCCGGGACCACATCTGTCTCTTCAGCGGTTGGACCTCCTGCACCAAGGTGATGTCCACGCCGTAGCGTTCATTCCCCACTGGGAAGGTCAGCAGCGACAGCATATCCCCCTCCGTTGGTTCTTCAGCAGGCAACTGGGCCAGAGCGCGAGCGCGGGTCTCCAGAATCTCCTTCTCGGATTGATCCATTCTTCGTTCCTCCACCGCTTACATCGTCGCTTTTATCATGGTCAACAGATGGCCAACCGTCAGGCCGTCGGCCCCAGGCACCGGCGCCTCGGGGGACATTCTGGCCGCCAGGCGAAGGGCCTGAGTGCGATGGCGCGCAGCCTGTTCTGCCTGTCCCATCTGCTGATAGAGATTGGCCAGACTGAAGTGGGCCAAGATGAAATCCGGGTCCAGATAGAGCACCTTCTTGAGTTGGGCTATCGCTTTGTCCAGGGCTCCCGTCTCCTGGTAGATGAGCGCCAGGGTGTAGCGAGCTTCGACCAACAACGGGTCCCTTTCGATGACCTGTTGACACCACGACCGAGCTTCCTCCAACTCACCTCGATTGGCCAGCAGGCGGGCCATTTGGTAGTGGGCCGGAGCGAAATCCGGGTCGCTCTCCAGGCACGCTCGCAAGCGATGTTCCGCCTCCTCGTCGCGCCCCTGCCCCAACAAGCTCAACGCCTCTTGATAGAGCTCCGTTGGGGGCTTGACCTCACGGGGCGGCGCAGGCTCAGGGCGAGACGCCCCAGGAAGGGGCCGGCGACGAGACGGAATGACAGGCAGAGACGGAGCTTTCCGGGCTTCCCAACCTTTACGCACCTGCCTCTTGGCTTCTTCGCGCCCCTTGGTCTTCTGATAAACAATGGCCCCATCGAGATCGCGCACCACAAACTGGCTGTAGACCGCGGCATTGGTTTCCGACGCGCCCACGATCAGCCAGCCCCCCGGCAACAGACAACGGTAGAATCGCCCAGCTATTTCCCGCATAACCGCTTCTGGGAAATAGATGGCCACATTGCGGCACAAGATCAGGTCCATGGCATTGGTGTTGGTGGCCAGGGAGGGATAGACATCCTCCACCAGGTTGAGGTAGGCAAAAGTGACCATCTCCCGCACCTCTGGCCTGATCTCGAAGAGGCCATTCTTGCGGGTGAAATAGCGTTCCTGGATAGCCGGATCCGTTTGCCGAAAGGACCAAGGGCGGTAGCGACCTTCACGGGCTCGCTCCAAGGCCTGCTTGTTGATGTCCGTGCCCAGGATGAGGATGTTCCAACGAGCAATGTCGGGCAGCAATTGGCGCAGCAAAATGGCGATAGAATAGGGTTCTTCACCAGTGGCGCAGCCAGCACTCCAGATGCGCAGTCGGCGGTCGTCGCTATGGCTGGCGATAAGCTGAGGAAGGATATGCTGTCGCAAGGCGTTGAAGTGGGGCGGGTTGCGGAAGAAGTAGGTCTCACCTACAGTGATAGCACCGATCAGATTATCCCATAGTTTGCTACCGGTCTTGGCTGCTTTTAGGAGGCGATAGTATTCCTCCAGATCATCGCAGCCGGTCTGCCTGGCGGCAGCCAATACACCACGAGCCAGCGCGTCTTGTCGGCGTGGCCCAAAAAAGAGGCCGGTGCGTTTCTGAATCAAGTCCTGGAAGCATTCGACTTCGGATTTCGGATTGCGGGTCGTGGGTTTCTCATTCTGCACTCTCTACCATATCTCCTTGTTTCCACGTCACTCTGTCCCCGTACCCTCCTCTGGTGGTAGCAACCTGCTGGCATCGAGAACCAAAATGAGGTTCTCTCCTCGTCGAACCACTGCGGCCAGGGGACGCGAACGGGACAGAGGTTGAGGGGGAGGTTCCACTTGGGCAGACGGCACTTCCAGCACTTCGGCTACCTCATCCACCCAGAGGGCCGCCTTCTGCCCCAGGGCCTGGATGACTAACAAACGATCGTTGAGGGTTGGCTCCCTGGCAGGCCAACCGAAGCGCTGACGCAAGTCCACCACCGGAACCACCTGCCCCTGGAGGTTGATCACGCCCGGCACCCACGGTGGGGCATCGGGCACAGGCACGATGGCCACCATACGCAAGGCGCGTTCCACGTTTTCCAGAGGAAGCGCATAGAGCTGTCGGTCCAGTCGAAAAGCGACAAAGTGGGTTGAAGTGACATCTTCGGTACCAATCGGGGCCGTAATCGCCATGACCGATACTCCCTACCTGGTTATAGCAAGATTATACCAGATTTCTGCAGCCTTGTCCACTGGTGATTTCCATATCTTTGCGCAGCAGGTCGGGGGTCGTGGGGGGTGTCCCTCCAACATTTCCTTTCCTCGTCGCCAGTGTGGGGCATTGGCCCATTTAGCCCCGCCCTGAACAGGAAAAAAAGTGGGGTTGAGGGGTACCCCTCAAGCTCCCCAGGCTTCGCTGCGCAAGCGTTGCCAAGAGG
>CAZRSI010000186.1:0-5356 GCA_964602575.1 uncultured Anaerolineae bacterium | reverse complement strand
AATGGGTTTCTTTGACAAAGATACGCAGTGGTGGTAGAATTGTATGTTAGCAATTAGTGTGTGCTAATTGCATAATTGCTGCTACAAGGAGGTTAGCATGGGTAAACTTATCGAAATTCGCTGGCATGGTCGTGCCGGACAGGGCGTCGTTACCGCTGGCGAATTGCTGGCCGAGGCGGCCATGCAGGAAGGCAAGTACTTTCAGGCCTTTCCGGATTATGGCCCAGAGCGCATGGGTGCGCCCATCAAATCCTACACCCGCATTAGCGATGAGCCCATCGAGGTCCACCACCAAATCCTGCACCCCGATGTGATTGTTGTGGTTAACCCCAACCTCATCGGATTGGTGGATCTTACTGAGGGCCTCAAAGAGGATGGCATCGCCATTGTCAACACCCCTGATTCGCCAGAGGAGGTCCGCAAGAAACTGGGTCTGAAAGGGGGCAAAGTGGCTACCCTCGACGCGACGCGAATCGCCATGGACGCCCTGGGCCGCGACATCCCCAGCACTCTCATGTTGGGCGCAGTGGCCAAGGTCACTGGCTTGGTCTCGCTGGATAGCGTGCTCCATCGCACTAGAGAGCGGCTGGGGGAAAAGCTGCGGGCAGAGGTGGTGGAAGCCAACCTGACCGCTCTCAAGCGAGCTTACGAAGAAGTGCAAGAAGGCTAACAACCGAAACGGGAGGATTGAAATGGCAGTGAATCTTGAAGCCGGTTGGAGGGAAGCCTCCATGGCTGGGACGATTTTCGAGGCAGGGAACTCTGTGGAGTACATCACGGGTACCTGGCGCACGTTGCGTCCGGTGCGCGACGAGGAAGCATGTACCCACTGCATGATATGTTGGGTCTATTGCCCTGACTCGGCCATCCTTGTCAAGAACAGCAAGGTGATCGGGTTCGACTACGATCATTGCAAAGGTTGCGGCATCTGCGCCGCTGAGTGTCCGGTTAAGGTGAAAGCTCACGCTTACACGGGCAAACCGGGCAAGGTTATCCAAATGGTGGAGGAGGCAAGTATGCAAGTGGGCAAGTGAGCAGATATTATCCACTTACGCACCTGCAAACTCACACTCGGAGGAAAGGAAAATGGCAAAATCAAAGATACGGGCCTTGGACGGAGCTCACGCCGTAGCCGAGGCCATGCGTCAGATCAATCCCGATGTGGTAGCGGCTTACCCCATCACGCCTCAAACGGCCATAGTGCAGACCTTCTCCAATTTCGTGGCTGATGGGTTGGTAGACACCGAGTTCATTCCGGTGGAGAGCGAGCACGCGGCCATGAGCACCTGCATCGGCGCGTCGGCGGCTGGCGGAAGGGTGATGACTGCCACCGCTTCAGCAGGGCTAGCCTTGATGTGGGAGGTGCTCTACGTCGCCGCCTCGCTGCATCTGCCCATCGTCATGCCCGTGGTCAATCGGGCCCTCTCGTCCCCCCTCAACATCCACTGCGACCACTCCGACTCCATGGGGGCCCGCGACGCGGGCTGGATCCAGCTCTACTCCGAGAACCCTCAGGAGGCCTACGACAACGTCATCCAGGCGGTGCGCATCGCCGAGCGCATCTTGCTGCCAGTGATGGTCATGCAGGACGGCTTCATCACCGGCCACGGCGTGGAGCGGGTGGAGGTGCTCGATGATGCAGTGGTCAAAGAGTTCATTGGCGAGTACAAGCCCGCCCACTCCCTGCTCGACGTGGACAATCCCGCTACCTACGGTACCTGGGATATGTACGATTTTTATTTTGAGCACAAGCGACAGCAGACAGATAAGCTCTCCAAGGCGATGCCCGTCATCGTGGAGGTGGGCCAGGAATACGGCAAGCTGACGGGGCGAAAGTATGGCATCTTCGAGACCCACGGGATGGACGACGCCGAGATGGCTATCATCGTCCTCTCATCTGCGTCGGGCACGGCCAGGATGGTGGTGCGAGGGCTGCGTGAGAAAGGGGTCAAGATCGGCCTCATCAAGCCGCGCGTCTTCCGCCCCTTCCCTGCCAAGGAGTTCGCCGAGGCCCTGGCCGACGTGAAAGCGGTGGGGGTATTGGATCGTTCCGTGGTCTTCGGGGCAATGGATGGCCTGGGCCCTGGCCCGATTTACCTGGAACTCTGCGCAGCCCTCTTCGCGGCTGGGAACACCACAACAAAAGTGGCAGACTACATCTTTGGCCTGGGCGGCCGCGACATCATCCCTGCCCATATCGAGAAAGTGGCCCAGGACCTGGCCGATATCGCCGAGACGGGCGAAGTTAAAACTCCAGTCAATTATCTTGGGCTGAGAGAATGATGAAGCTCGAAACTAATCTCCAAAACGGAGGAATGAAATGGCCATAAAGTTGCGAGAATTAGCGAACAAGGAAGAACGCCTCGTAAGTGGGCATCGTCTTTGCGCTGGCTGTGCCGAGGGCACCATCGTGCGTCAGATCCTCAACGCCATTGATGAGCCAGTGGTCATCAGCACCGCCACTGGTTGCCTGGAGGTGGCTAGCTCAGTTTATCCCTATTCGTCCTGGCGTGTGCCCTGGATACATAGCGCGTTCGAGAATGCCTCCTCCACCATCGCTGGAGCAGAGGCCATGTATCGCTCCCTGGTGCGCCAGGGTAAGATCGAGGACAAAGGGCTCAAGTTCATCGCCTTCGGCGGCGATGGAGCCACCTATGACATTGGCCTGCAGTGGATCTCCGGCTGCTTCGAGCGGGGCCACAAGATAATGTACGTCTGTCTAGACAACGAGGCCTACATGAATACTGGCATCCAGCGCTCCGGCGCCACCCCACTGGGGGCTCATACTACTACTTCGCCAGCAGGCACAGTTATCCCCGGCAAGCAGCAATGGCGCAAACCACTTACCGAAATTTTTGCGGCCCACCACATCCCCTACGTGGCCCAGGCTTCGCCTAGCCACTGGCGGGACCTGATGACCAAAGCGCAGAAGGGTATTGCCGCCGATGGGCCGGCCTTTATCAACGTGATCTCGCCCTGTCCTCGTGGCTGGCGACATGACACCAATGAGAGCATCGAGATAGCCAAACTAGCGGTAGATACGTGCTACTGGCCCCTTTACGAAGTGGAGAACGGCGAGTGGAGGCTGACCTACAAGCCGCGGGAAAAGAAGCCTGTCACCGCCTGGCTGGAGCGCCAGGGACGCTTCCGCCACCTCTTCCAGCCTCAGTTCAGGCATGTTATTGACGAGATCCAGGCCAAGGTGGATGAGGAATGGGAGAAGCTCCTAGAACGTTGTGGGGAGAAATAACTTAGCCGCTACCCTCAATATACGGTATGTTGTGGGCACGCGCAGCGCCCACAACATACCTGTATCCTAGAGAGGATTCAATGCCCAAGGTCTTTCGGTCCAGCCATCCCTTAGTTCAACACAAGCTCACCCTGCTGCGGGATGTGGAGACCGAGCCCAAACGGTTCCGGGAGTTGGTCCGGGAGGTAACTTGGCTGCTCCTTTACGAGGCCACCGAAGACCTTGCTCCGGTGGAACGACCTGTTATTACGCCCATGGGTAGCACTGTGGGCAAGGTTCTGGCGGAAGAGATAGCCTTCGCCCCTATCCTGCGGGCTGGTCTGACCATGGTGGGGCCAGCGCTGGAAATGATCCCCACAGCCCATGTCTGGCACATTGGCCTCTATCGGGATGAGGAGACTCTACGCCCCATCGAATACTACACTAATGTGCCTGAGAAGGCTACAGCAGGGTTGGCTTTTATTTTGGATCCTATGCTGGCCACGGGCGGTTCGGCAGTTGCAGCGGGGGACATCCTCAAGAAAAGCGGGGTTCAAAGGATCAAGTTCGTTGGCCTTATTGCTGCCCCTGAGGGCATTGAACACCTTTCCAGTGCTCACCCGGATATTTCTATCCACATCGCCGCCGTGGATGAGGGCCTCAATGAGATGGGCTACATTGTGCCCGGCCTTGGCGATGCAGGGGACAGGCTGTTTGGTACGTAGTTCAGACAGCGTCCTTATTCTGGACGCAGATTAACGCTGATCTATACTGATCTTTTGATCTTATCTGCGTCCCATCTTTGATCGCCAAGGGTCTCCAACCGAGGCGATGCCCTGAGTACCGGATTGCGTATGTTCGTGGCGTTTTTCTGCTCCGGACGGACCTTAGCCCGTCCTTTGAATCGTGGGGTGAAATGTGACCGCGCCCTGGAAAGATCGCCGGACTAAGGTCCGGCGCGAGCAAACAATATCGCTACAAATTTGTACAACTCTGTACTTAGTTTACCGAAGGGCGAAATGGGATGTTTGGAACGAGCTGACGAGGGTATGCCTTTTATCTTGGTCTTTGCAGTGGCTTTAGTGCTATCGCTTACGCTGACGCCGCTGACGCAGCGGCTGGGCGAGCACTACGGCTTCGTGGCTCTGCCTGGTGGTAGGCGGAGGCATGTTGGCGCGAAGTCGAGATTGGGCGGCGTGGCGCTGTTCGTGGCTTTCATGACCGCGGCTGTGCTGGCTCAATTCTTGCCGGTAGAGCGACATGACCCCAAGGAGCTGACCAGGCTACTCGGGTTGCTACTGGGTAGCACATTCATTTTCCTGGTAGGAATCTACGATGACAAGAAGGAACTCTCGCCAGCCCCTCAGATCGCCGCCCAGTTTATCGCTTCCCTTATCGCCATCCACTTCCTCATCTTCATCGAGGTGGTCAACAACCCTTTCACCAACCTTCAGATCTGGTTTCCCTGGTTCATAACCGTGCCCTTCACCATCTTTTGGTTGATGGGGATGATGAACACCGTGAACTGGCTGGATGGTCTGGACGGGTTGGCGGCCGGGGTGGCCGCTATCCTCTCTGCCGTACTGGCCTTCCATATGTACCGCGAGGGCCAGTATAGCGTGGCTCTTCTACCCTTGGCTCTTCTAGGCGCGACCCTGGGCTTCTTGCCCTACAACTTCCACCCCGCCAGGGTGTTCATGGGCAGTTCTGGCTCCTTCTTTCTGGGCTTCGCCGTAGGAGCCCTGGGCATCATCGCTGGGGCCAAGATGGCAACGGTGCTGTTGGTGATGGGCATCCCCATCCTGGATGTGGCCTGGCGCATCCTCGACCGATTCCGCCTGGGTCGCTCCCCCCTCGTAGGAGATAGGGGACACCTCCACTTCCGCCTGCTGGACCTGGGCCTCTCCCAGCGTCAGATAGTTATCCTCTATTATCTCTTCTGCTCTTTCTTTGGCCTCCTCGCCCTGGTCATTTCCTCTCGCCTCTACAAGTTCCTGGCCCTGCTGGTACTGGGGACCATGACACTGCTCGTCCTGCTGTTTGTCTCTCGCAGGAAGCAGTAATGAGCCGGCGAAAGCTGACTTCAGCTTCGACCTCATGGCCCTGCATGAGCAGCAATTTCTGAGC
>CAZRSI010000185.1:0-5381 GCA_964602575.1 uncultured Anaerolineae bacterium | reverse complement strand
GTTGGCGTGGAAGTGCTGGTCGGGGTTGTGGTGGGTGTGGTGGTAGGCGTCGTCGTAGCAGTAGGTGTAGCAGTTGGGGTTGCAGTGGGTGTATTGGTAGGCGTCGCTGTGCCTGTGGGGGTCGTTGTTGCCGTTGGTGTTGATATGCTGGTGGCTGTTGGTGTGCTCGTGGGGGTTACAGTGGCCGTATTGGTGGCAGTTGGCGTCGGCGTAAAAGTATGAGCAGGCGACTGGGTGGGCGTACTTGTCGGAGTTCCAGTAGCAGTAGGCGCCGCCGTTGAGGTCGGCGTCCAGACACTGGTTGTTGTGGGAGTGGGTGTGGGCGTTGGAATGGGTGATGTATACTGTTTGATGATCAGGGGCAAGTAGAACTCGGAGCGAGTGACCGAGACAGTCACGTCCAAGGTAGCACTTCCCTGATCGGCGAACCAGGTGATACCCTCATGGACCATGTCCCACTTCAGGGTGTATAAGCCTGGCTCTTCGGGCGCGGTCACCAAGGCCGGGCTGAAAACTGCCGTGTTAGCAAAGGTCACATCTTCGTTCAGCGGAGTGCGGTGGTCATCCTCCGGCAGCAGCATTACCGGTTGGCCATCCTCGTCGTACCAGTGAAAGCCTAGATGCACTGGGTTCTCTCCACCCGCCGGCCAAGTCAGAGTGCCAGCGTTTTGCACCGACAACCTCACCTGGTAGGTATGGCCCGGCAGCATGGCGGTCGGCGTGTCGTGGTCGAGGAACTGGGCCAGGTACTGAGGGGTGTGGGCCTGGATTCTCTGCCAAACTTGGTCGCGCAGATATGGCAGCTTAGCATAGAGATAGTCGCCGGGGCAGGCGGTGGCGTTGTAGTCACGGTGACCAGCTATGTTGTAGGTGATTGTGTCCACGAAGTAAGATATCTCATTGGGGTTAACGAGACTGCGACTACATTCCCAGGCCACCAGATCGGAGATAGCATCTAACAGGGCCTGAGGAGGTTCGACGCTGGGCGGCTCGTCCGGGGGTTTAGTGTTGCCATAGCTGCCAATAGCAGCGATGCCTACGCTGCCACAGTTGTACCCACCAGCATGAGCACCTATTACGTCAGGGCCACCGTAGCGCCCCTCGTAGATGTTGCCCTGCCAGTCCACCAAATAGTTGTAGCCGATGTCGCCCCAACCCTTAGTCACGGCATGATAGTAATAGATAGCCCGCACTGTGGCTGGGGGGTCAGGGTCGTAGTTCCGAGTGACAGTGTGGTGAATGATGATTTTTCGCACGGGATGATACTCAGGGGGCCAGGCCATGAGGCTTTCATTGGCTCCCCAGCCAGAGCGGGGTATGATCGCTGGCTGAGGCACGCCTTGGGCCAAGACCTCCCTCCGTGCTGCTGCTTTGGCCTCGGCTAAGTTGGGGCCAGCGGTGGAATCTATGTAGGTGAGGGTGATCTCAGACAGCTTGGGAGAGCCCACCTCCTCCCAGCCTCCCCTTCGCGGGGGGAGGAGCGCGTTTCCCCTCCCTGCCAGGGAGGGGCCAGAGGGGAGGGAGCCTTCTAAGGTCAAACGATACTGAAGATAACGCCCTTCCTCAGTCATGATAATATTGCCCCCGTAGAAGCGACCATCCTGACCCTGCTCGACCTCAATGATGTTGTACCAAGGCGACCAAGTCGCCCCATCCGCGCTGACGCGCACCGCCACATCCAGTCGCGTGCCTGGAGGCACGTCGGCCGACCAGTGAGCTCCCACGGCGTTGAAGGGAAAGGCGGCCGCGCCGACGGTGGAGGTGAACACGCCTGTCGTCTCCCCTGCCGCCAGGCGCAACTCGCCGTCATCCTCCTGTGTCACCTGGACGCCCTGACCGGTCCCAGCCTCGAAGTCCGCCACGGAGGTCTGCACCCAATCGCCTCCACGGGTGGTGGCTTCCTGGGCGGAGAGATAACTGGTGCCCTGTGGGATGAGCACCAGGAGCAAGATTGCTGTGACGACTAGACCAACCAGTATCTTCTTCATTGTACTATGTCCTGGGAATGGATTTTACCAGCAAAAACGGAATTTGGCAAAATAGGTAGGAGACCTTGTTGCCTTTTCGCCCAAGCTGTGGTATTATATTATACTGACGGCTCACCAATATCGCAATACGATGTCGCTCCGGAGGTGATAATGTACGATTCGGATTCCAAACTGATTCCCCCTTACGGGGGTCAGCTGGTTAACCTGCTGGTTTCACCCGAGGAGGTTGAGGAGCTCAAAGCATATGCCAGCCAATTGCCATCTTTGCAGATCTCGGCGCGGGCGGAGTGCGACCTGGAGTTGCTGGCCGTGGGAGGGTTTTCTCCGCTCGACCGCTTCATGGGCAAGGAGGATCATCAGCGGGTGTTGGATGAAATGCGGTTGACCAGTGGCCACATCTTCCCCATCCCGGTGACATTGCCAGTGGAGCCCGGCCCGGCGATTCGCCTGGACCAGGACATTGCCCTGCGCAACGCCAAAAACGAGTTGCTGGCGGTGATGACCATCGAGGAGATATACGAGTGGGACCTTGAAGAGGTAGCCCAGAAGGTCTTTGGCACGCGGGACCTGCGCCATCCACTGGTGGCGGAGATGCACCGCTGGGGACCGCTCAACATCTCCGGCCGTCTGCGGGTGATCCAACTGCCGAAGCACTACGACTTCCAAGATTTGCGCCTCACGCCAGCCCAGACCCGTGCTAGATTGGAGCAAATGAAGTTTCCCGATCCGCAATCCGCAACTTGTGGTGAGCAAGGTCAAACCATTCGCGATCTGCAGTTGAACGTGGTTGCCTTCCAGACACGCAATCCACTGCACCGGGTGCACGAGGAATTGACCAAGCGAGCAATCGAAGAGGTGAATGGCGTGTTGTTGCTTCATCCCGTGGTGGGCATGACCAAGCCTGGGGACGTGGATCATTTCACCCGTGTGCGCACATACAAAGCATTGGCTGCCAACTACTATGACCCCGATCGCATCGTGCTGGGACTGTTGCCGCTGGCCATGCGGTTGGCTGGGCCTCGCGAGGCATTGTGGCACGCCGTTATTCGGCGCAATTACGGAGCAAATTACCTGATCGTAGGAAGAGATCACGCTGGCCCTGGTGTGGATTCGACAGGCAAGCCCTTCTACGGCCCTTACGACGCTCAGGAGTTGGTCCAGCGCTACAGCGAGGAACTGGGGGTGGGGATGGTGCCTTTCCGTATGCTGGTCTATCTGCCGGATGAGGGGCGATACGAAGAGGTATCCAAGGTCCCAGCGGGGGTGCGAACGGCAATGATTTCCGGCACCCAGGTGCGCGAGGAGTACCTCAACAATGGCCGGAAGCTGCCCTCCTGGTTCACCCGGCCGGAGGTGGCCGAGATCCTGGAGGAGACCTATCCGCCGCGTCACAAGCAGGGGGTATGCATCTGGTTCACCGGGCTGCCCAGTGCGGGCAAGTCCACCACGGCAGAGATACTGACCGTGCTATTGCAAGAACACGGCCGCCAGGTGACACTGTTGGACGGCGACGTGGTGCGCACTCACCTGTCTAAAGGGTTGGGGTTCAGTAAAGAGGACCGGGATATTAACATCCGGCGGATAGGTTTTGTGGCCTCGGAGATCGTTCGTCATGGCGGCACCGTGGTGTGTGCGGCGGTGAGCCCTTACCGGGCGACACGCAATGATGTACGGAATATGGTGGGCAAGGATCACTACATTGAGGTGTTTGTGGACACGCCGCTGGAGGTTTGCGAGCAGCGGGATACTAAAGGATTGTATGCCAAGGCACGGCGGGGGGAGATCAAAGGGTTCACGGGAATTGACGACCCCTACGAGCCGCCTCGGCATCCCGAAATCCGGCTGGACACTGTGAACCACACCGCCGAGGAAAACGCCCATCTGATCCTCAACTACTTGATCGAACGAGGCTTTATTCGCCGAGCGGAGGAGCAGGGGGCAAGGGAGCAGGAGAGTGGGAGAGAGGACGAACATGTTCAACTTCCTGCGCAGACGCAAGCAACCTAAAGTCCTGGTAATTGGCCTGGACTGTGCCGCGCCGGAGCTGGTCTTCGACGCCTGGCGCGACCAGTTACCCAACCTCCGTCAGCTAATGGATAATGGCATCTACGGTGAGTTGATGTCCTCTATTCCTGCCATCACCGTGCCGGCCTGGAGTTCCATGCTCAGCAGCAAGGACCCAGGGGTGCTTGGCTTCTACGGTTTCCGCAATCGATCTGACTACTCCTACGATAAGATGGCCATTGCCACCAGTGCAGCGATGAAGGAGAAGCGAGTCTGGGACATCCTGGGCGAGGCGGGTAAGCAGGTTATCATGGTTGGCGTGCCACAAACTTACCCCGTGCGGCCGGTTAACGGCTTCCTCGTCTCTGGCTTCCTCACCCCCTCGGTGGAAAAACAATATACTTATCCCCACGAATTGCGCTACGAGATCGAGCGGGTCCTGAACGGCGAGGAGTACGATGTGGATGTGCGTCAGTTCCGCACCGACGACAAGGACTACCTGCTTCAGCAGATCTATGCCATGAACGAGAAGCAATTCAAAGTTATTCGCTATCTGATGGAAAACAAGCCTTGGGATTTCTTCATGTTTGTAGACATCGGTGTGGACCGGATTCATCACGGAATGTGGAAGTATCACGACCCCACCCATCCCAAGCACGAGCCAGGCAACAGGTATCAGCACGCTATCCGCGACTATTACATCCACCTGGACCAGCAGATCGGGACATTATTGGAACGAGTCCCTGATGAAACAGTGATCCTGGTCGTCTCCGACCACGGGGCCAAGGCCATGCACGGTGGCATCTGCGTCAATGAGTGGCTGCGCCGGGAGGGATATCTGGTGTTACGAGAAGACCCTAGTGGCGAAGGGTTGACCCCTTTTGACAAGGTGAAGGTGGATTGGAGTAAGACCAAAGCTTGGGGTTCCGGTGGTTACTACGCGCGCATCTTTATCAACGTGAAGGGGCGTGAGCCGCAGGGGACGATACCAGCAGCGCATTACGAGGCTTTCCGCGATGAATTGGCCGAGGCGCTTCGCTCCATCCCCGCGCCGGATGGCAGCGACATTGGCACGCGGGTCTTCAAGCCCCAGGAGATCTATCGTGAAGTACGCAACATCCCCCCCGACCTGATCGTCTACTTTGGTGATCTCTCCTGGCGTTCAGTGGGCAGCTTCGGACATGGGGGCATCTACACCTTTGAGAATGATACTGGCCCGGATGATGCCAACCATGCGGAGAATGGTCTGTTCATCTTGGCCAATCCACAGGCGAAGGGCGGTGGCCGGCGGGCGTCCGCCCGTCAACTCATGGACATCGCGCCCACGATATTAGAGGCCTTTGGGCTGCCAATTCCGCCGGATATGCAAGGTAGCGTCATAGGATAGCC
>CAZRSI010000184.1:0-5406 GCA_964602575.1 uncultured Anaerolineae bacterium | reverse complement strand
TACGTTGACATACCCGTCTCGGTAAAGGAACTGGCTGAACGGTTGACGCTGGCCGGGTTGGAGGTGGAGGCCATCGAGTACATCGGCCTGCCGGAGGCCCAGCTACCCTGGGACCCGGAAAAGATTGTGGTGGGCGAAATCCGGGCAGTCCACTACCACCCCAACGCAGACCGGCTGGTGCTAGCTGAGGTGGAGTATGGTGGCCCAGAGCCCGAGGTCGTCGTGGCCGGGCCTCCCAGCCTGCTGGCGATGCGAGGCCAAAAGGATTTGCACCTCAAGGTGGCCTTCGCCATGGAGGGCGCTCACCTCTACGACGGCCACGCCGAGGGGTGGAAGGTCATGAAGCTCAAGAAGGTGAAGATCCGCGGCATCCCATCCCGCGCCATGGTCTGCTCGGAGAAGGAACTGGGCCTCTCAGACGACCACAACGAAATTATCTACCTACCTGATGACGTCCCTATCGGCACGCCGTTGGTCGAATACCTGGGCGATGCCATCCTGGAGTTCGACATCAAGGGGCCCTTCGCTCATCTGTACTCCATCCTCGGCATCGCTCGCGAGGTGGCCGCGCTGCTGGACCTCCCCCTCAGGAGAGACGCTCTTGAGGTGCTGGAACGGCATCCGGCAGAACTGACCCCCACGCCCGATTTTCTGAACCTGGAAATTGCCGATCCCGACCTGTGCCTCCGTTACTCAGCGGCCTTCATCCGGGGCGTGAAAGTTAAACCCTCTCCCTTCTGGATGCAGATGCGGCTGCGCCGCGCTGGCATGCGCCCCATCAACAACATAGTGGACATCACCAACTACGTGATGCTGGAACTGGGGCAGCCGCTGCACGCCTTCGACTACCACGTCCTGCGCCCCAGGCCCGGCCAGAACCGGCCAGCCATCATCGTGCGTCGCGCCCGCCCCGGCGAGCAAATGGAGACCCTCGATGGGGAGCTGCGCACCTTCGATGGCGAGATGCTGCTCATCACCGACGGAGGCGGTCCCGTAGCCGTAGCTGGCGTGATGGGGGGATTGGAGAGCGAAGTCACTGAGGCAACGACCGATGTCCTCCTGGAAGCGGCCAACTTCCACTTCCTCAACGTCCGCCGCACCTCCCGTCTGCTGGGACTGATGACCGATGCCAGCCAGCGGTTCGGGCGGCGAGTGGACCCGGAGTTGACGGTGAAAGCCGCTGCACGAGCGGCTTGGCTTATGGCGGACCTCGCCGGTGGCACCGTCGTCCCCGTCATCGGCGACCTGTACCCCGGCCGTCAACCGGAGCGAGTGATAGAATTCGATCCATCCTACGCCGCCCGCGTCCTGGGCGTCGAGATTCCAACCGACGACATGGTCCGCATCCTCACCTCCTTGGAATTCAAAATCAGCAAATCAGCCGATCAGCAAACCGGCAAGTACCAGGTGGTTGTACCTTCTCATCGTCCTGATGTTACCCGCCCCATAGACCTGGTGGAAGAGGTGGGGCGCATCTGGGGCTACGACCGCTTCCCCACAACCCTCCTGCGCGACGAACTCCCGCCACAGCGGGCCAATCCCCGCCTGGAGGGAACCGAGCGCGTGCGCGACCTTCTGGTCGGCTGCGGACTGGACGAGGTCATCACTTACTCGCTGGTGAATATCGAGGATGAAAGAAAACTACGCCCCCAGGGGCCGCATCCCGACCCAGCCAGCTATCTGCGGGTGCTCAACCCCCTCTCAGCCGAGCGAGCCTATCTGCGACAGACCTTGCTCCCCTCTCTGCTCCACACCGCCCGCGAGAACCTGCGCTTCTTCGACCGTGTGGCTATCTTCGAGGTAGGTGCGGTCTACCTGCCAGTGGAAGGACAGACCCTGCCCGACGAACCTTTCCGGCTGGGCATCGTGATGACCGGCCCGCGAGAGGCCCGTTCGTGGCTGGAAGGCCAGGATACCACCCTGATGGGCTTCTACGACCTCAAAGGGATAGTGGAGACATTGCTGGCGGGACTGAGGCTGGAAGGGACCTTCGAGCCCGGGCAGCATCCTGCTTTCCATCCAGGCCGTTGTGCCCAGGTGAGCGTTGGAGAAAGTGTGCTGGGCGTGATGGGGGAGTTGCATCCCATAGTGCGGGAAGCCTTCGACCTGCCGGCTCAACCTGTATGCGCATTGGAATTCGACCTGGAGGTTCTACTGGCTCATACGGGCGTGATGCGGACCATGCAACCCCTTTCTCGGTTCCCGGCGGTGGTGCAGGACATCGCCCTGGTGGTGGATGAGAACCTGCCGGCCGAGGAAGTGCGGCAAGCGATCCTGACCGCTGGCGGCAAATTGCTGCGGGATGCCCAGTTGTTCGATGTGTACCGGGGCGAGCAAATCCCGCCCGGCAAGAAGAGCCTGGCCTACTCTCTGACCTACCAAGCCGATGACCGCACCCTGACCGATGAGAAAGTGGCCAAGGTACAGCAGCGCATCGTACGTCGCCTGGCTCAGAAGTTGGGCGCTGAACTGCGAGCTTAAACTAACCTAAGGTGCAACGCACTTTGGAAGTGCGTTGCTCTTGGAAAATTAAGGAGGTCTGATGGCTGTGAGAGATTTCCCCGGCAGGGGCAAGGTGGCTGTGCTCAGAACCACCCCTGAGACAGTGTTGGAAGACTATCGCCGATTGATGCATCTGGCAGGCTATCAGGAAGCTCTGCCCAAGGATGTGGAGACCATCCTAAAGATCAACATCTCCTGGCAGACCTGGTACCCGGCTTGCTCTACTACACCCTGGCAATTGGAGGGCGTGATCCGCACCTTGCTGGACGATGGTTATCGAGATCTCATCGCTGCGCAAAACAACACCGTGGTGGTGGACGCCTACGTGGGCGAGCGCAACAACAAGCACAAGTACGTGGTGGAGAAGTACGGCATCCGCAACGTTCACCTCTACGAGCCACAATACAACTGGGTGCGCTACGAGCCCAAGCAACCTTTCCTCGTACTGGACCAGGTCTACCCCGAGGGGGTGTACATCCCCGAACTTCTCATTGGGCGGAACATCATCCAGATGCCAACAGTTAAGACCCATGTATTCACACAGATAACCGGAGCGGTGAAGAACGCCTTCGGAGGGCTCCTGGGCACCAAGCGCCACTGGACCCACGCGGTGATTCACGAGACGCTGGTGGACCTGTTGATGATCCAGCAGGACATCCACCCAGGGCTCTTCGCTGTGATGGATGGCACTTTCGCTGGCGACGGGCCGGGCCCCCGCGCCATGCGCTGGCATGAGAAGGATATCATTCTGGCCTCTGCCGACCAGGTGGCCATTGATGCCATCTCTGCTCATCTCCAGGGCTTCGATCCCCTCTCCATCCCCTTCATCCGCATAGCCCACGAGATGGGGCTGGGTGTAGGTGACCCGGAGCAGATCGAGATCGTGGGCGAGGACAGGGACTGGGTGATGTCCCAGAACTGGGGCTTCGTTCAGGAGGATACCTTCGCCAGCCGTGGTCAGAAGATGATCTACCACGGCCCCCTCAAGCCCTTCGAGCACCTGCTCCTGCGCACCCCGCTGGTGCCCTGGGCCTACGTGGCCTCTAACTTCTATCACAACGTCTACTGGTATCCCTTCGTGGGGCGCAAGCGAGTGGAAAGGGCTTTGGAAACCAAATGGGGCCGACTATTCGTTGATTATGGGGCCGATGCTGGATTGCGCGGCGTTGTGATGCCGGGCATCGAACCCCGGACAGCAGCCATCGTCTTGGGTGGGGCAGCTCTGCTGGTTAGTGGTCTGCTGTGGGGGATATGGCAATTGCTCAAGGGGAGATCGGATGTTGGAGATTAGATATTGGAAAGTTGACTTCCACGTCCATACCTGCTATTCTAAAGATTCACGCACGCCTTTGGAGGCGGTGATCGAGGCTTGTCGGAAGCGAGGCCTTGACAAGGTGGCCATCACCGATCACAATACCATTGCGGGGGCCCTGGCTCTCCAGAAGATGGCTCCCGATTTGGTTATCGTAGGCGAGGAGATCAAAACCGAGGTGGGGGAGATCATTGCCTACTTCTTGGAGGAGGAGGTGCCCAAGGGGCTGCCCTTGCAGGAGGCCATTGCTCGCGTGCGTCAGCAGGGCGGCGTGGTGGGCGTTCCTCATCCTTTGGACCGCCTGCGCCGCGAAGCCATAGGGCTGACCCATCTGCTTACCATCATCGAACAGGTGGACCTGCTCGAGGTGTTCAACGCCCGCACCATATTCCCCGCCGACAACCGCCGCGCACTGGAGTTGGCCCGCCAGCACGGACTCTTGGCCACCGCTGGTAGTGATGCCCACATTGCCCGTGAGATCGGCCAGGCCTACGTGGAGATGCCTCCCTTCAACGACAAGGACGAGTTCCTGCGTAGCCTCGCTCAGGGACGAGTTGTAGGGAGCCTGACCACTCCCTTTACCCACCTGGCCTCCACCTGGGCGAAGCTGATTGAGAAGCTTAGGTGACCGGGCAACTCTGCCTAAGATGCCACGAGTCCCCGTGGCTTACAAGAACTCAGCGGCTCTAAAGAGGTGAACCACCTCTAACCACATGGTGGTACTCAGCCGTCGGGCGTGGAGGTCACCGTCGGCGTCGCCGTAGGTGTAGCCGTTGCCCAGGGGTTGGCGATGATGGTGGCGAAGCGGACGAAAGGAGGATGCACTCCATCATCTATCACCACCTGATTGGTGATAGGGCTGTCGTGCGGGATGGGTGGTGCTGGGCCGCTACAGTCGAAGGTGATGATGTGTGTTTCCCCACTGGCCAGTGAGCCGGCCCAGGTAATGGTGTTTGTCTCGGGGTTGTAGACGGCATCGCCGCTCAGCGTTCCATCCAGGTAGGTCAGGAGCGAGGGCACTGTATCCGTGATGCGAACGCTCGAGGCCACACCCGGCCCACTGTTGCGCAATTCAATGGTGTACTGAACCGCCTCGAAGTACTCTATGGTGTCGCGATCAGCAGTCTTGCTCGACGAGCTCAGGTCGGGCAGAAGCGGAGTAGGCATTGCTGTCGGGGTTGCTGTCGCCGTTGGCGTGGTCGTGGGCGTAGGTGTAAAGGTTGCTGTCGGTGTATCTGTGGGGGTCGCTGTGGGCGTGGGTGTCAGTGGCGTCGTGGGCGTGCTGGTGGGAGTCTCGGTTGCCGTGGGGGTGCTAGTTGGCGTAGGTGTTGCTGTGCTGGTGGGTGTTGGAGTCCACGTTGGGAGGGGGGTGCCGTAGTTCTTGGCGACCAGGGGCAGGAAAACCTCGAACGGGAGAGGGATGACGAGGCGGGCGTCGTCCCAGTAGGAGTCGTTGTGCTTGACGCACCACTCGGGGGCAGCCCTGGTGAACACAGTCACATGGTCGGCCTGAGCCACGGTTGACACCGAAAGCTGCACGTGCTCGTCGTAGTGCTCGATGGGGTTGCTCCAGATGATCTGCTCCGAGAAGG
>CAZRSI010000183.1:0-5409 GCA_964602575.1 uncultured Anaerolineae bacterium | reverse complement strand
AATTGCTAACATACAATTCTACCACCACTGCGTATCTTTGTCAAAGAAACCCATTAGATTCCCTTCTTGACATCCAAAACGTTTTGGAGTATAATAATAGCAGTTTCCAAAACGTTTTGGATCCTCCGCTTGTCCTCGGATCGAAAGGGTATAGACGATGAGTGTCACCCTCAAAGACATCGCCCGCAAGGTTGGCTACTCGGTTACGACCGTCTCCCGAGCCTTGAATGATTACGATGATGTTAGCGAAGAAACCAAACGCCTCATTAAGCGAGTAGCCCAGGAGATGGGCTACCACCCCCACGTTATCGCCCAAAGCTTGCAGAGAAGGCGCACCAATACAGTGGGCTTCATCATACCTGCCACCGATCGCTATCTATCCGACCCCTATTTTTTGGAGCTTCTGGCTGGCATCGGCGATGGTGCTGCTACCTTAGGCTTTGATCTCCTTGTCTCTACCTGTAAACCCATGGCCCCCCAAGAGTGCCAAGTGTACCGAAGGATGGTCAAAGGTCGCAGGGTGGATGGCATCATCGTGGCCCGCACCCGGTGTCATGATGAGCGAATCGTCTATCTGGTGAGCGAGGGATTCCCTCTGGTCGCTTTCGGTCGCACCGCTTTGGACCTGGATTTCCCCTACCTAGACGTGGACGGGGAAAAAGGAGTTTACAAGGCGGTGCAATACCTCATTGGGCTAGGGCACAAACGCATCGGTTTTATTGCCCCCTCTGCCTACCTGATGTTTGCAGAGCATCGCTTGGCTGGTTACAAGCGAGCGTTGCAGGATAGTGGCCTCCCCTTTGACCCTGCCTTGGTGGTGGAGGGCAATTTAACCCAACCCAGTGGTTACCAAAGGATGGAACAGCTCCTAGACCTGGAGAAGCCTCCCACAGCCGTCGTGACCGGCAACGACCTGATGGCCTTTGGGGCGATGGAAGCATCCCAGGAGCGGGGACTGATTGTCGGCCGCGACATCGCCGTGATTGGCTTCGATGATGTACCCTTGGCAGCATATTTCCGCCCCTCTTTGACCACCATCCGTCAGCCCATCTACAAAATCGGGAAGATGCTCTCGGAAATGTTGGTCAAAATCATCCAAGGGGAAGATGTACCCGAGCGCCAGATCATCTTGCAGCCAGAGCTGGTTATCCGGGAATCCAGCGGAGTTGGGTAGCTAAAGCAAGGAAAGGGGGTGATAGATAGAGCAATCTCGTTGTTTAACCGCCCAGATGCTCGCTGAGAGCGTCGCCAGTGAAATCCCAAATTAAGGAGGAGTGCGAAAATGAAAAGGTTAGCAACGTTGCTAGTAATCGTGGCCGTATTGGCCAGCTTCATAGGCGGCTGCGCCGCGCCCACCCCCGAGGTGGTTGAGAAGGAAGTGGTCGTCGAGAAGCCGGTCGTTCAGACGGTCGTGGTCGAGAAGGAGAAGGTGGTCGAGAAAGAGGTCGTCAAGACCGTGGTAATCGAGGTTACGCCCGTGCCTGTGGATTACGGCAAGGTCACCTTCATCTCCACTCAGTGTGTCCCGGTGGAGGAGGCCGAGAAGATGCGGGGGGTCATCCTGCGCGACTTCCCCGGACAGGTGGAGTTCGTCCCCGCCGATTATGCCACCTTCGAGGACACGGTGCTCGCCGAGGTGAAGGCCGGCAAAGGCAAAATAGACGTGATAGGCGCGCTGCATGGTCAGTATCCGACCCTGCTGGCTGCCGGTGCGCTGCAGGACCTCTCGCACCTGGTGGATATGGCCAGGGAGCGGGGCATCCCTGATGCCTTTATCGAGCTCGGCAAGCTGGGCACCGATAAGCAGTACTTCATCCCCTGGATGCAGGCCACATACATCGCTGCTGCCAACAAGAAGGCCCTGGACTACCTGCCCGCAGGGGCTGATCCTGAGAACCTGACCTGGGAGCAGTTCCGCGATTGGGCCAAGAACATCTATGAGGCTACCGGCGAGAAGAAGCTGGGCTTCCCCGTCAATGGGCTGCTGCACCGCTTCCTGGAGGGCTACATATATCCGTCCTACACCGGAGGAATGGTGACCACCTTCAAGAGCCCTGAAGCGGTGGAGATGTGGAATTTCGTCAAGGACATGTGGCAGTACGTCCATCCCGAGTCCATGTCCTACGAATTCATGCAGGAGCCTTTGATGTCCGAGGAAGTCTGGCTGGCCTGGGACCACACCGCCCGCCTCATCAATGCCTTCAAGGAGCGGCCCGATGACTTTATGGCCTTGCCGGCGCCTTCCGGCCCCAAAGGGAAGGGCTTTATGCCGGTCGTCGTTGGCCTGGCCATGCCGGTGACCGCCCCCAACCAGAAGGGTGGCGAGGCGCTCATTGAGTACCTGACCCGCCCTGAGATTCAGATCACCACCCTGCGTGAGGTCGGCTTCTTCCCCATGATCAAGGTCGAATTCCCTGGTTATGTGGCGAAGGGCATCCGCTTGCAGGGTGAGGCCGTGTCCAAGCAGGCGGCTGCTTCCGATGCCATCCCGGCCATGTTGCCGGTGGGCCTTGGTCCCCGCTCGGGTGAGATCAACAAGATCTATCGCGATACCTTCACCCGCATCGTCATCAACGGCGAGGATATCGAGACAGTGCTCGCGGCCGAGGCCGAGGTGTTGCAGACCTTGCTGAACGAGACCGGTGCACCTTGCTGGCCGCCTGACCCGCCGAGCGAGGGAGCCTGCCAGGTGAAGTAAGGACACAGAGCGTGTATCCATAACGAGGGAGGCAGGAGTTATCCTGCCTCCCAATTACTTAGCTCCCCACACCCTTTTGTCGGCACCCCTATTCGGGGCAAACCACTGAGGGACGCCCGGCTTCAGCCGGGAAGTGTTTGGCTTAATCTGCGGAGGAGATAATGAATTGGAGACGGGTCAACTGGGAACCTTACATCTTGTTGCTACCATCCGCCCTCTATCTGCTTCTTTTTTTCGCCTGGCCCATGCTCCAGGCGTTTGGATTGGCTTTCCAGGACAATGACGGGCATTGGACGATGACCTATCTGCGACGCATGTTCGGCGATGTGATGTTCTCGGCGGCGCTCCGTAACACTGTCCTACTAATCATCGCCATTGTGCCTCTTCAGTTTATCCTGGCGTTGATCATGTCCCTTCTGATGATGGAACGGTTGCGAAGGTCCGATATACTGGTTTATATCTACTCCATTCCTCTAGCCATCTCGGACTTGGCGGCTGGCATCATCTGGTTCTCCATCTTCACCGAACGGGGTTACCTCAATTCCGTGCTTTATGGTTTAGGCGTCCTGGATAAGCCCTACCTTTTTCTGAACTACCAAACCCACTGGCCGTTCGTGGCTATCGTCATAGCCGAGGTTTGGCGAGCGACCTCTATTGTATTTGTTATCCTGGTAGCTGGGTTGCAATCCATCCCCCGGGATTACATCGAAGCCGCCGAAATCTTCGGGGCCGGCTGGTTCACCAGAGTGCGGCGGATAATCCTGCCGCTTCTGCGTCCCAGCATCCAAACGGCGCTGATCCTGCGCACTATCTTAGCTGTCCAGATGTTCGCCGTGGTAGTAGCTATAGCTGGCCGCGGGATGACGGTGCTGGCGAATGAGGCTTACCGCTGGTATAGCGAGTATCGCAATCCCCATCTGGCAGCCACCTATGCTATGTTCATTCTGATTATCTCTCTGGCCAGTGCCCTCGTTTATCTGCGCACGTTGCGGACTAAGGAGGAAACGGTGCTATGAAGCGAAAACCCTCCCTTTCCCGCCTGATCGTACGGGGATTTGTGTATCTGATAGCTATCTTGATAGCACTATGGATACTTATCCCCATCTACCTCATAACGATAGCGGCTTTGAGTCCTAAAGACGTGATCTACAGTTGGCCTAAGGCGTTGTTCCCTCAGACTATCTCTCTGGAGACGATAAAGTTCTTCATCAACGCTCAGTATGTGCTGCCCTCGTTGCGTAACAGTGTGATTGTGGCCATACTGTCTCTGATTGTATCGCTGATAGTGGGAGCACCAGCCGGTTATGCCCTGGCCCGGCATATATTTCGAGGTAAAGATGTTTTTCGCATCATGATCCTCTCCACCCGCGCATTCCCTATCGTCATCCTTTCTATTCCCCTGGCAGTCACCTTTATGCAATGGGGGCTGTATGACAACCTGATCAGCGTGGCCATACTGCATGTAGCGATGGCTTTGCCTACTACCATCCTGGTCACCAGTAGCGTCTTCATAGGGGTCTCCAAAGAGCTGGAGGAAGCCGCTATGGTCTTTGGCTGCAGCCGGGCACAGGCGTTTATGCGAGTGGCGTTGCCATTGGCGCTTCCAGGCCTGGCAGCGTCGGCCATCTTCACCTTCGTCCTCTCGTGGAACGAGGTATTTGCCGCCACCATCCTGACCCTCCAGAACCGCACACTTCCTGCTCGGCTGTTCATCCAGTTGTCTGCTTCTCCCCTCCCTTTTCGCTTCGCTGGAGGCTTCTTTATCCTAATTCCTGCGATTTTGTTCATGTTCTTCATTCGACGATACCTATTTAGCCTGTGGGGGATAACACTCAAGTAGAAGCGTAATCGAACCACATCCTCAATTTGCAATTTGCGATTTGTAATAGGAGTTGCTCTATGGCTGAAATACAGGTACAAGGTGTACGTAAAACCTTCGGCAAAGTCAAAGCCGTTTGGGACATTGATCTCACCGTGCACGACCGGGAGTTTGTCGTCCTCCTGGGGCCCAGCGGATGCGGTAAGACGACGCTTTTGCGTTGTATTGCCGGCTTAGAGCAAGTAGACAGAGGACGTGTCCTCATCGGCGGACGGGATATGACCGACCTTCCGCCCCGGCGACGGCAGATTGCTATGGTCTTCCAGAATTACGCCGTCTTTCCCCATCTGACGGTCTTCGAGAATATCGCTTTCGGGTTGCGTATGCAACACAAACCCAAGGATGAAATCAAAAAGCGGGTGCAATCCGCGGCCGAACTTCTGCACATCGAAAACCTGCTGGACCGCTATCCCTCCCAGTTGAGCGGTGGCCAGCGACAGCGTGTGGCTGTAGCCCGCGCCATTGCCGTGGACTCCCTGGTATTGCTGATGGACGAGCCGCTCAGCAACCTGGATGCTCTGCTCCGGCTGGAGATGCGAGCAGAACTCAAGCGCTTGCTCCAGGAAATCCAGGCCACTACGCTCTATGTCACCCATGACCAGGTAGAGGCGTTGAGCCTGGGCGACCGCATCGCCGTGATGCGGGACGGTCAGATACTCCAGTACGATACCCCCTTGAACGTGTACGATAGGCCTGCCAATCTCTTCATCGGCGGCTTCATCGGCAACCCCCCGATGAACTTCCTGGAGGGAGAAATACGAACGGAGGACGATCGGATAGTGGTACATACAGGCGGCGGCGACATTTACCCACCTCCCAAGGCCCAGGCAAT
>CAZRSI010000182.1:0-5426 GCA_964602575.1 uncultured Anaerolineae bacterium | reverse complement strand
CTTGCTCCGCTCCATCGCCCTGGTGATGCTGACCGCATGGCTGAGCAAGGTCCTGCTGGTTGGAAGTTGGAAGCGAGAATCTGGTGCGAGGTATCCAATAACTAATATCCAACGCCCATTATCCAGAAACCCGCTGCTTTTTCCAACCTCACTTCTGGTTGCAACCTGCATCCTAACCACCATCACCTCCATCGCCCCTAGAATCAGCTTCTGGGGCTCTTATGAGCGGCGACAGGGCCTCTACATCCTCTTCTGTTATGTGGTCATCTTCCTTTTGATGCTGGATAGCCTGCGCAGCCGCCGGCAGTTGGAGCGTCTGATCACAGTTATCCTGCTCACCAGTCTACCTATCTCCCTATACGGGATAATGCAGCACTACAGAGTCGATCCCCTGATTTGGGTCAGGGGAGGCACTTACCGGGCCGAATCCACCATGGGCAACCCCATTTTCGTTGGCGGCTATCTCATCATGATTGTACCTCTAACGGTATGGCAGCTCATTCGCTCCTTCTCTCCCATTCGCGCCAGGAAGAACATCGGGCTTTCTCTGCTCCGGTTTGGGTATTATCTCCTGCTTCTGATTCTACAATTGGTCTGTTTGGTGTTCACCCAAAGCCGGGGGCCAGCCATGGGTTTCTTGGTCGGAGCCCTTTTCTTCTTCCTGCTGCTGGCCATCTTAAGGGGGTGGAGGAGATTGGGACTGGTCGCTGTTGGTGTGTCCACGGCTTTGCTCATTGTGTTGGGCCTCCTGAACCTGCCCCACAGCCCCCTGAGGCCTCCTAAGGGGCTGATCTTTGTCAAACGCCTGGCCAGTATTTCGCGGGATATCATTCGAGATAGAAGCCTGATCTGGGACAGCGCTGTCAACATGGTCATGGCTGACAAGATGCGAATCCTCGTTGGCTACGGGCCCGAGACGATGGGCCTCGCCTTCTTTCGGTATATGCATCCCGACTGGGCCTCTTTCAAGGGCTACAGACAGACGGCCGATCGCTGTCACAATGAAACCCTCGATGCCTGGGTAGCTGGGGGCATTATCGGTCTTGCCGCCTATCTTGTATTGTTCACCAGCATCTTTTACTACGGTCTGAAATGGTTGGGATTGATTGCCGATTCCCGGCGGCGCACTTTCTTCCTGGTTGTATTGCCAGCGGGGGGAGCTTTGGGTGTGCTGATTCCCTGGCTCGTGGATGGCACTTTGAGGTGGGGTGGAGTAGGGATCCCTGCAGGCATGCTGCTAGCACTGGTTATCTATCTGATAACGTCCCTTTTCCGTCAACGGCCGATCTGCGACTCCCAATCTCCAACTTCCGATCTCCAACTTCCAGCTTCCAACTTCCAGCTCCTGTTGATCGCCTTGCTCTCGGCTCTCATAGCCCACTTCGTGGAAATCCAGTTCGGCATTGCCATTACCGCCACGCGCACTTACTTCTGGATCTACACGGCATTGTTGGCCATCATCGGGTACTATCTGCAAAAAGAACCGATCTCTGAAGGCCCTGTCCTGCCTACCGATAGCTCGCGCCGGCGCAGCCGCCCTCGGAGAGGGCGCCGCAAGTCTCAAAAGTCAAAGCTCATGGCTCAAAACTCTGAGCTTATTGCGTATTCGCTCTCAGTGGGACTGATCCTGGCCACCACAAGTTTTGACTTAATCACTCATAAGTTCGACCTGGCAGTCGATGGCCCTGTCATCTTCGGACTTTTGTTTGTGATTTGGCTGCTAGGTGGAATTCCCACTGTAATTTCGAATTTTCAGTCTCTAATATCCAACACCTCTACTTATGCTCTGGGTAGCCTGTTTTGCTTTCTCCCCTTCATGGCCGCTCATGGGGCCATAGCATTGCCGGGCACTGGGGTGGAGCGGCTGGTGGCCATTTACTACATCTACCTGTTCTTGGTTATCCTGGCTGTAGCAGGGGCTTTAACGATAGGACGGCAAGCGCCAAGCGTGAAACGTCGGGTGTCAAACGTCAGGCGTCGAGCTTTGAGCTTGGGACTTTGGATTTTGGCCTTGTTGCTGGTCTTCAATACCAATTTGAAGGCTGCTCAGGCGGATGTCTACTACAAGTTTGGCTTGTCCTCGGAAGAAATGGGGAAATTAGACGAGGCTATCGCTATTTATCGCCGAGCTATTCAGTTGGCACCTCGCTGGGAGCAATACCGCGCTTCGCTGGGCTGGACCTATGGCCTCAAAGCAGCCACCATCCCGGATGTTCATCAGGAAGCTACTCTGTTTAGGGAGAGCATTGAAACGTTACAACATGCCTATCAGATGAATCCTCTCGATCCCGATATCATCACTAAGCTGGGGCACGTATACTGGAACTGGAGCACGTTGACGCCTGACCCCCAGCAGAGGGCCGAGAAGTTGGAGGTTGCTCTCTCACACTACCAGCAGGCGGTAGCCCTAAGTCCCTTGAATCATGGGCATCTGCTTAAGGACAAGATAGTTCAAGCCCATCTCCGTCTGGGTGAGATCTATGCTGAACTGGGCAAGCTGGGCCAGGCTGAAGAAGCCTACCAAAAGGCCAGCGAGATAGCTCCTGACAGCTACGAGACCCACAGGGGATTGGCCTTGGTCTATCTAGAGCTTGGTCGCCTCGACGAGGCCCTGGAGGAGGCGAAGAAAGCTAAAGAGCTAGCGCCAGAGGAAGAGAGAGCCGGCCTGGATGATCTGATCTCCCAGATAGAGGCCCAGAGGCCATAAACAAAAAGGGGCTTAGAGGAATCTCTAAGCCCCAAGTCGTTCGATGATAATCATCCCATCCCCTGTCCGCCAAATAGACGGGCGTCACTCCTCGCCTTCTGAGATAACCTCCTCCTCCACAGATGGCTCCACAGAAGGGCGTGCCCGCCGATGCCGATAGAGAATAACAGCACTCGAGACAACAACAGAAATCACAGCGAATATCTGCGCAGCGGGGATACCACCAATTAGCCAGGCATCGGGGCGCAGAGCCTCGATGAAGAACCGGCCCAGCGGGTACCAGATAGCATATAGACAGATGATATCGCCGTCCAGCAAACGGTCCGCGTAACGACGGGCCACGTACATCAGGACGATAAAACCGAGCAGGCACCACAGCGACTCGTAGAGGAAAGTGGGATGAAAGCGGGTGCTGGGCGGGTACACACTCAGGTCGTCATAAGGCGAGATACGATAAGGTGGGTCAATAGGAATGCCCCACGGCAGGTTGGTGGGGTAGCCGTAGAGTTCCTGGTTCACGAAATTCCCCCAGCGCCCGATGGCCTGAGCCAGGATCAGGCCCGGCGCACCGATGTCCACCCACTGCAGGAAGTTCAGCTTATTCAGGCGGGCGTAGATGTACACCCCCAGCACGCCGCCAGCTACCGCCCCGTAGATACCAAGGCCGCCGCGCCAGATCTGCAGGATGGCGATGGGGTGCTGGCGATAATATTCCCAACCCTGCATCCCGCCACGGGGACTGGAGAATACATGGTATAATCGGGCTCCAATAATGCCCAGGATCAGGCAGAGGAGCAAGGCGTTCCACACGTGATCGGGGTCTTGGCCGCGCCGCCTGGCCTCCAGGCTGGCCACATAAGCGGCCACCAGGACTGCCACTACAAGGATAATGCCATACCAGTGTACAGCCAAAGGGCCTAAACGGAAAGCGATAGGATTCATAGTTTCACATCCTTCCTTGTGGATAGATTTTTAGGACTCAGCAATTCGTTGGAAAGACCACCAATTCTTTGCCAGCCAGCTTATCCTCAATACGTTCGACGATAATATCAAGATGGCTTTTGCGGTGGACGAAGTCCAGACGATCGGCTGGTATAGTGAGGACTGGGCACAGGTCGAAGTCGGCCAGCCAGTCCTCGTAGAAAGAGTCGAGAAGGGCCAGATAATTGGGTGTAATGCCTGCCTCGATGTCTCGACCTCGGTTGCGGATGCGTTCCATCAGGGTAGGCACGGAGGCCTGTAGATACAGGAGCAGATCAGGCGCAGGCAAGCTGTTTACCACTAGGTCGAACAGGCGGCGATAGGCATAGTAGTCCCGTTCGGTCATGTTACCCAACTGATACAAGGCGCGGGCGAAGACGTAGCCGTCCTCGTAGATGCTGCGGTCAATGATGGCCGAGGTGGGTGCAGCTGCCAGTTTCTGATGTTGGATAGCGCGGTGGCCCAGGAAAAAGACCTGCAGGTGAAAGCTCCAGGCCCGCATATCCCGATAGAAATCGGCCAGGTAGGGGTTATCGGCTACGGATTCGTAGGCTGCCTGCCACCCCAGACGGGCGGCCAGGCGCTCTGTCAGGCTTGTCTTGCCAGCGCCGATGTTTCCCGCTACTAAGACTAAATGCTTGGCCATTCGATCCCCTTCTCATAGCAAAACAGTCAACCCTATTTGGCGCAGCGGAACCCAATGTATTCGTCTTTCACATCAGGAGCATACCAGAGGCGGTAAGTAATGCGAGCCACCGGGAGATTGCTGCGCCATGACCCACCCCGCAATGCCTTGCCTATACCAGAGTTGGGGCCGGGAGGATTGCGGTCGGGGGCATTCTGGTAGTAGTCTGGAGCATACCAGTCGGCAACCCACTCGCGGACATTTCCTACCATGTTGTAGACGCCGTAGGGACTTTTCCCCGCCTCGAAGCTGTCAACAGGGGATGTATCTGGGTAGCCGTCATCAATGTGCGATTCTTTCCAGTCATAGTTGCAGTTCACGTCGCACAGATTCGCCCTGCTCCCATCCGGCTCGCTGTTGCCCCAGGGCCAGAGGCGTCCATCGGTCCCCCGCGCCGCCTTCTCCCATTCCGCCTCGGTAGGCAGCCGTTTCCCCCTCCATTTGCAGTAAGTCTGAGCATCGTTCCAGGTGACCCAGATCACGGGATAATTGTCGAATTCAGGATTATTATAGTAAGACAAGTGACTGGGAGACGATGGTCGAGCTGGGGGATTACAAACCCCTGCATCCACGCACTCTTTATATTGGGCATTAGTCACCTCATACTTGTCAATATAGAATGCATCAAGGTAAACCGTGCGTTCTGGCTTCTCATCGTCGTCGCCCGCATCGTTGCCCATGATGAACTCCCCGGCGGGGATGAGCACCATATCCTCTGGGCAACTAGGCTTGCCGCAGCCAGCGATCAAGATTAGGAGAAGAAACAGCAGGCCGAAATGGATTCTCCCTTTCTTCACAGTCATGACCTCCCCGAAACATATCCATGATGCCAGAAACCAGGCCAATGAGCATCTTCGGCCTAACGGATGACCTCTAGTGCTCCCAGCCTGACGAGGCTAATTATACTCCAATCAGATGATGCGAGCAAGTTTCAAATGGCTCTATCCCACCGCTGAGCAAGGTAGCGTGTGTTTGTTCCTCCCTATACGCAAACGGGGGGCTATCCTATGACGCTACCTTGCATATCCGGCGGAATTGGCAGCCCAAAGGCCT
>CAZRSI010000181.1:0-5430 GCA_964602575.1 uncultured Anaerolineae bacterium | reverse complement strand
GTTTACTCGTACCGCAATGCATCAATGGGATTCAGCGCCGCGGCCCGGCTGGCCGGGTAGAGCCCAAAAAAGAGGCCCACGGCAATGGACACGCTCAGGGCCATGATCACGCTGCCGGGGGTGACCAAGGCGCGGGTGCCGCCCATCAGCGGGGTGATCACTTGCGCCCCGCCGTAGCCCACCAGGACGCCGATCATCCCTCCTAAAAGGGTGAGCACAATAGCCTCCACCAGGAATTGGCCCATGATGTCCCGTTGCTTGGCCCCCACCGCCTTGCGGATGCCGATCTCCCGAGTCCGCTCCGTCACCGAGACCAGCATGATGTTCATCACGCCGATGCCCCCCACTACCAGGGAAATGGCGGCGATGCTGCCCAGGAGTACGGTAAAGGTCCCCATGGACTCCTGAACCGTCTCCACCATTTGTGCCTGATTCTGGATGTAGAAGTCGTCATCCTGCCCAGATGCCAGGGCGTGGCTGGCCCGCAAGATAGCGGTCAACTCGGCCTGGGCTAGCTCTGTCTTGTCCGTCGAGACCACCTGGACATTGATAGCCTCCACAGAGGTGTTGCCCGCGCCACCGAATCTGATCTGGGCAGTGGTGAGAGGGATGAACACCTGATCATCCGGATCCTCAAAGCCAGCTCCCCCCTTGGGAGCCATGATGCCCACCACTTGGTAGTTTTGGCGGCTGATCTTGATGGTCTTGCCCAGCGGGTCAACCAAATCCCCGAACAGCTCCTCGACCACCGTCGCTCCCAGGACGGCTACCTTGGCCTTGTTCGCAATGTCCTGGCTCTCGATGAAGCGTCCTCGGGCTATCTGCCAATTGCGCACTGTCAGATACTCTGGGGTGACCCCCAGCACCGTCGTCTGGTGGTTGTTGCTGCCGTAGACCACCTGTTGATTACGCACCGAGTACTCAGGGGCAACAGCCGATACCGTACTGGCTAGGCGAGCGATGGCTTCCACATCGCGGTTAGTCAGGCTCTGGACGTTGGTGAAGCTCTGGGCGCTAACTCTACCCTGAGAGATACCCCGAAAGAACATGACCCCGGGCCTGATGACCAACAGGTTAGAGCCCAGGCTCTCGAACCGCTCTGCCACCTGCGCCTGGGCGCCGGCGCCAACAGCCACTAGAGCGATGACCGCAGCTACGCCGATAATGATGCCCAGCATGGTCAGCCCGGAACGCAACTTGTTGGCCAACAGTGACCGCAGAGCCACCTGTACGCTGGCGACAACGCTCATGGTTTTATCATCCTCCCTGCGCCAGGAATGATGCCACCTCCAAAGCCACGGATTTGCTGCTCGCTAGCCTGGTACTCAACCACTACGCGGTCCCCTTCGATCAAGCCCGAGACTATTTCCGTGTAGATACCGTCGCTCAGCCCCACCTCAACTGGGGTCGCAACGGCTGGCCCCTCCGGGGTGTCCTGAACCATTACCACATAGCCCTCTTCCCCCTGCTGTACAGCCAAGGCCGGCACCAGCAGAACGTCCTCCCGCCGTCCCACGATGATGGTGAGGTTAGCGGTCATGCCCGGCTTGAGGGGCACATCCTCTGCGCCCTCCAGGCTGATAGGCACCTCGTAGATCAAGATATTCTGCGAGAGGGTTCCTTGCAACGGCACCTCCAGCACCTCACCCCAGAAACGTTTGCCGGGAAAGGCATCGAAGGTGATCTCCACTTCCTGTCCGAGCTCTACCTTGCTGATATCGGTTTCGTCCACGAAAGCCCGCACTCGCAGGTTCGTCAGATCGGCCAGGGTGACTATGATCGTATTAGACGAGACCAAGTCGCCTACCTCGGCTCCCACCGAGATAACGGTGCCGTCGAAAGGGGCCACCATGGTCGCTGCCTCCAGCGCGGCCTGGGCCTCCTCCAGGGCCGCCTGGGCACTGATGACCTTGGCCTTAGCCGTCTCGACCTCTTTGGGGTCGGGGCCGGCCTCGATCTCGGCCAGGTTGTCCTTAGCTTTGGCCAGCTCGTATTCGGCCTGAGCCACCTGTGCCTCGGCCTGGGCTACCTCCAGCGGGTCAGGCCCGGCCTCGAGCTCAGCCAGAGCTTCTTGAGCTTTGGCCAGATTGTATTCGGCCTGGGCTACTTGGGTCTCGGCCTGGGCCACCTCCAGCGGGTCGGGGCCAGCCTCGAGTTCGGCCAGGACTTCCTGGGCCTTAGCCAGCTCGTACTCTGCCTGGCTCACCTGGGCCTCGGCCTGGGCCAGGGCCAAAGCATCGGGACTGTTGCGCAACTCCTCCAGCTTCTCCTTGGCTTGCTGCACCTGCGCGGCGGCGTTGGCGATCTCTGCCTCCGAGGGCGATGCCTGAGCCTGTTGGTAACTGATCTCGGCCAGACGCACTGAGATCTCCGCGTTGAGCACCTGAACATTGGCCGTATCACAGGATGATTTAGGGGCAGCCCCGTGAGCAACGGATCCACAAGTGGCGTCACGATTCAGTTGGGCGCTCCACAGGCTGTTCTTGGCCTGGTCTAACCTCAGCTTAGCCTGCTCGACATCTTTTGGGTCGGGCCCGGCCAGCAGCTTCTCGTAGTTCTCCTGGGATGTGGCCAGCGCTGCCTCGGCAGACGCCAACTCCGCCTCCGTTGGGCCCGCCTTGACTTTGGCCAGGTTCTCCTTGGCTTCCTCCAGCTTGGTCTTGGCCTGATCCACGGCCAGCCTGGCCTCAGCCAGGTCGAGCTCGCTAGCGGGATTCCGCACCTCCTCCAGGTTCTCTTTGGCCTCCTCCAAGGCAACTTTCGCCTGAGTAACGGAAAGCCTGGCCTGGGTGAGGTCGAGCTCGCTGGCGGGATTCTGCACCTCCTCCAGCTTCTCCTTGGCTTCCTCCAGAGCGACCTCGGCCTGTTTCACAGCCACTTTGGCCTGGGTTAGATCGAGCTCGGTATAAGGATTCTGGGCCTTCTCCAGGTTGTCCTGGGCCACAGTGAGGTCGGCCTCGGCCTGGATCACCGCTCGCTCCAGGGTAGTGGGGTCAATGCGAGCCAGCACGTCCCCAGCCTTCACCTTCTGCCCTGGGACAACGTTCAGTTCGATCAGCTCGATCTTATTGACGTCGAAGCTCAGGTCCACCCGTCGGGGGGCATAGACCTCCCCGGTGGGGGTGATGGCCGCCACCAAATTGCCCCGCTGCGCGGTGAATATCTGGGTCAGATCCGTGGGCTCACTGGCCCTGGTCGGTAGCCACTTTGGTACGAAGACCACCCCTGCGGCAACCAGAACCACGCCTAAAGGGAGGGGCCACCACTTTAACACGCGCTTTAATCGCTGCATTTTACTTACTCTCCTCCTTCCTGTGGCTGATCAAGCCGAAACGCGCGTACGGACATGATGGAGCGAGCGGTGATGCTGCCGTCCTCGTTTTGAGGACCTGATACAACCACCATCTCACCGACCTCCAGATCATCCACCTTCACCGGCATGTTCTTTTCGATCATTGTGGTATCGGTGGTCTGCACCCGGATAATCCCCTCATCGGTGCTGATGACCAGCGTATCGCCCTCAATGGCTTCGATGGTGCCTCGGATGCCGCCACCGAATTGCGTGCTGGCTCCCTGCCCTCGCTGTTGGAACTGGCCTGGAGCCGGAAACTGAGCACCTTCTGGAAGCTGAATGCCCCGAGCTGCCAGCCGCTGCCGCATGAGCGCTGTGACATCCTGACTGGCCCGAGATTTGCCATAGGAGATCCCCGCCCAAAAGGCACCGCCTCCTACGACCACAACAAGCACTAGTACACCCACAACGATCCAAGCCTTCTTCATTTCCTCCTCCTCTTTCTCACTTCTAAGTACAGCCGCTCGTAAATTCGCCCCGAGTTTGTCTGCTCGCGCTGGACCTTAGCCAGCGCCCCTGGCAATCGCCAATCTCGATTCCGTGCCGACAAGGGTGCGGGACTAAGGTCCCGCACGAGCAGGGAAAACACGGAACGAAATTATGCATCGTGGTACTTAGTCCCTGCTCTTTGCCAGCGTCGCCTCTGCGTCCAAGGGGTTCTCCACTACCTCATCGCCCACGATCTTGCCGTCGAGCAGTTGCACGATGCGCCGCGTGTGGGCTGCGATTTCGGGGTCGTGGGTCACAAAGACCACCGTGATGCCCAGCTCGCGATTCAATCGCTGAAAGATGGCCACGATCTCAGCGCCGGAGCGGGAATCCAGGTTGCCCGTCGGCTCGTCGGCCAGGATGATGTCCGGCTGGGCGGCCAGGGCGCGGGCGATAGCCACCCGCTGCCGCTCGCCGCCGGAAAGCTCGTTGGGGCGGTGGTGGATTCGGTCTGCCAGGCCCACCATCTCCAGCGCCTCCATGACTCGCCACCGGCGCTCTCGCCCACCGACGCCTCGGTAGATCAGGGGCAGCTCAACGTTCTCCAGCGCTGTTGTACGGGGCAACAGGTTGAAAGTCTGGAACACAAACCCGATTTTGCGGTTGCGGATCTCAGCCAGGGCATTGTCGTTCAGCCGCTTCACGTTGACGCCGTCCAGGTAATACTCGCCTGAAGTGGGCTGATCCAGACAGCCCAGCACGTTCATCAGCGTGGACTTACCGGAGCCGGACGGCCCCATGATGGACAGAAACTCACCCTGCTCCACCTGCAAAGAGACCCCACGCAGGGCATGGACTTCGATGTTACCGCCCATGCGGTAAACCTTAGTTATGTCATGCACCTCGATCAGCGACTTGTCAGCCATGGCTCTTTTCTCCACAATCGTTATTATAGCAGACTATTGTAAAGATTAGATGAAGAAATAATGAAAGCCTGGTAAAGATTACAGACCCTAAGGGTTTCAGAAACCCTTAGGGTCTGCTGGCGCGGCCGGCTCCCCTCAACCGACCACAAGGTAGATAAGTTACAGCGTCTTTAGAATAAGGTGGAATCTGGCGCCACGGACGGCGCCCGCTGTGGAGCGAACCCGCTGAAGCCACCTCTCATTCGACCAAAGCTGCCCCTCATCCCGTGCCCAAAGCCGAAGCCCCGGCCCAGGGGAAGGAAGCCCTGCTCCAGCCCCTCAAGCAACCAGTCGGCCTGCTCCTGGCTGATGCGCCCATCTTCCACGGCTTGCTGGATGGCCTCTCTCATAGCCTCAACCTGGACGGCGTTAACGGCCTCGCGTACCGTTTCCAGCTCGACACCTTGCTCCTCGGCGATCTCGGCTAAGGCCTTGCCAGAGTGCAACTCGGCGAAGAATTCCTCAGGGGTCAGTCCCAGGGCTTCAGCCGCAGCGTCGAACATGGTCCACGAACGCCTCCCCAGACCAAAGCCTCCGCCACGACAGTCGAAGGGCACTTCGGGTGTAGGCGCTGGCTCGTCGGCGAATACGAGGGCGGCTCCAGCCAGGCTCGCCACCAACACCACAATCAGCGCCACACCGCCCAACAGGAAGAATCTCTTCTTGGTCATCTGTTCACCTCCT
>CAZRSI010000180.1:0-5438 GCA_964602575.1 uncultured Anaerolineae bacterium | reverse complement strand
TGTTTTTACAATCAAGCTTTCCTCCCGGTGGCCAGTAATCGGTGATCAGTGCCCCCTATTATACGGCTTCGGTCTCTGTTGTCAAACACAGGCCTGACAGGGCTTGCGCAGCGAAGCCTGGAGAGCTTGAGGGGTACCCCCTCAACCCCACTTTTTCCTGTTCAGGGCGGGGCTAAATGGGCCAATGCCCCACATCGGCGACGAGAAAAGGAGATATGGGGGACGCCCCCCACTCCCCGACCGGCTGCGCAGGCCTTGACAGGTTTCCCGAAAACCTATCAGGTCTTATCACCTACGGCCCGCCCGCCAGATGGAGTACAGCAGGATCAGGCCCATAAAGGTGGCAGTGGCGAAGCCTGCCACCACCAACCAGAAGATAAAACCTCGTCCTCCTTCTGCCAGCACGGGAATGAGCAGCGCCATTCCCACGATGAGGGCCGCAAGCAGGATGCTGACCACCAGACGGTTGGCGATGCGGTCCAATTTTCCCACCAGCCGGTCGGTCTCCTTCAGACTCATGGTGAGCCCCAGCTCTCCCCGCTCCATCTGATCCAGGAGATGAGTGGCCCGCCGGGGGAACAAGGCAAGCAATTCGCCCCACTCACCGGTGCCTTTGGCCAGCTTCCGCCCCCAGACACGGGGCGAGGCCATCTGCCAGAGGAAGCGACGCACGTAAGGCTGCGAAACCTCGAAGATGTCGAAGTCCGGGTCCAGTTTCAGCCCCACCCCCTCCATCATGGCCAGCGTTTTCCCCAGCAGCCACAGCTCCGAGGGGAGGCGTAGGTGGTGACGGAAGGCGATGGGCATCACCTCCTCCACCACCTCGCGAGCCCGGATTTCCTTCAGCGGCAGGCCGTGATACTTGGTCAGCAACCGCTCCATGTCCCGTTGCAATCCCGCCCGGTCCACCCGAAGCCCGGCTGCTCCCATTCTGATAAGTTGCTCGACGACCCCCTCGCTGTCCAACTGGATGGAAACGATGTAGAGGTGCACTAACTCATCTCGCAGGCGTTGGTTCAGGTGACCAACCATGCCGAAATCCATGGCCCCGATGACCTCACCATCCATGACGAAGAAGTTGCCGGGGTGAGGGTCGGCGTGGAAGAAACCATCGAAGAGCACTTCTTTGATGATAATGCGAGCGGCATTGAGGGCCACCTGATGGCGGTTCACCCCGGCCGCGTCCAGGGCTTCGATGTCGTTGATCTTGATGCCGTGGATGCGCTCCATCACCAGCACCCGTCCGGTGGTGTAATCCCAGTAGACCCGAGGGATGTACAGCGCTGGCTCATTGGCGAAGTTGCGACGGAAGCGGTCGGCGTTGCGTCCCTCGCGGCGGTAGTCCATCTCGTTGCGGAGTGTGAAAGCGAAATCCTCGGCGATTTCCACCAGGTCGTAGACCTCCCCCAGAGGGGTGCGCTCCTGAACCAGGTGGGCCAGGTCGAAGAGGATCTCCAGGTCAACGGCGATAACCTCCTCGATACCTGGCCGCTGCACCTTCACGACCACCTCCTGGCCATCCGGCAGGGTGGCCTCGTGCACCTGAGCCAGCGAAGCCGCTGCCAGCGGTTCGACCTCGAAAGAGGCGAAAAGTTCCTCGATGGGCGCGCCGAGTTCCGACTCGATTTGCGCTTTGATGGGTTCCCAGGGGGCCGGCGGCACGGTGTCCTGGAGCCTGATCAGCTCTCGGATGTAGGCCGGCGGGATGAGGTCGGGGCGGGTGCTGAGGATCTGGCCCAGTTTGATGAAGGTAGGGCCCAGTTCCTCGATGGCCAGGCGGAGGTGTTCCGGCGGGCTGAGGAACGGGGCTTCGGCCTCCCGGCGCAGCAGCCGACGGGGCAGGGAGAGAGCTGGCAGCAACCCCAATTGATCCATCAGACCACCAAAGCCATGGCGGATCAAGATACGCGCGATCTCCTGGTAACGTCTCAGGTGCCTATACTGCTTGGCCGGTGATCTAATCCTCATGTCTTTGCTTTTCCGAGTTACCACCGACGACTGCCCAGCGCCCGCCGGATATCCGGCACTGCTGCCGCAGCCGCCTCTTCGCCAGCGGCGATGCACTCCGCTGCCTGGTTAAAGCCAGCGAAAAGACCAAAATCGTCACTCAGCGCCGGCTTAACCAAAACCTCGGGCCTGGCTTCTTGTAGCTTCTGGGCATTGATCCAATTTTCCATGATCCCCACCGTGCGGCGCAGGGTCTCGATGATGAGAGGAATCTGGGTCAAGGGGAGGCGTTTCTCTTCCGCCTCCAAGAATCGGGGCATTTCCTCGGGTCTCGCGCCCACGTCTACGGCAATGACCACGTCCGCCCCCATCTCGCGCACGACGTCGGCGGGCAAGTTGTTGAGCACCCCGCCGTCCACCAGGAGGCGACCGTCCAGCCGGAAGGGAGCGAAGACGCCAGGCAGGGAGATGGTGGCTCTCACTGCGTCCACTACCCGGCCGGTTCTCAAGACCACCTCCTCGCCCGTCTCCAGGTCAACGGCCAGCAGGGCCAGAGGTACCTTCAATTCATCGAAGGTGATGTCCCCCAGATGTCCGGCCAGATACTCTTGCACCTTCTGGCCCTCGAAGAGACCCAGCCTGGGCAGGGAGCGATCCATGAGGGTGATAAGGTTGCGCAGCCGCCCCATGCGCAGGGCCTCTTTTTCGATGTACTCGACGCCCAGGCCTGAGGCGTAGGCGGCGGCGATGATCCCGCCCATGCTGGTGCCGGCCAGGAAGTCAACGGGGATGCCCTCCCGCTCCAACACCTTGAGCACGCCGATGTGGGCCAGCCCCCGGGCGCCGCCGCCGCTCAGGGCCAGACCCACCTTGGGGCGGCGAAAGAGTCGAATCATCAGGCCTCTCCTTTATCCCTCAACCATCAACTCATTCACCACCCGCCTCACCCCCTTCACCTCAGCAGCCACCTTAGCGGCCGCCTCTTTGCGGGCTGGGGAATCCACCCGACCCCGCAGGTAAACCGTGCCCAGGAAGCAATTGATGGTGACGTCGCTGGTCAAGAGCTGCGTCCGAGGGTCTTGGGCCAGTCGCTGGGCTAGCTCAAGCTGAAGCTCGGTATCGCTGACCAGGTCGTTTTGAACCTCTAGGACACCAGGCACCTGTCGTGCCAGTTCGCCAGCCATATGTTTCATGATGAATGTGCGGACCACTCCTTCGAGGCGCACCCGCCCGTCTTGAACTTGAACCGTTACTGGGCAGTAGAGCGCTCGCAGGGGCTCATAGGACTGGATGGCCTGTGTGACCTCGGCCTCCAGCCAACGATTGCCGTTGTTCTGCTGTCGTGCCATGTTCATTTCTCCTCCCTAACTTCGCATGTGATGAACACTGGCAGCCGCCGCCCACAGAGTGATGCAGGCCAGCATGAGCATCATCTTCCTGATGCCGATGAGGTCTGCCAGGCCCCCTCCCAGGGGCATGGGCAGGGTAGAGGCGGCGTTTCCCAGGACCAGTTGGGTGGAGATGACCCGCCCTCTCATCCCTGCCGGCGGTCGCTCCTGTAGGATGGTCTTGGCAGGGATGGTGATCAGGGCCAGGCCCAGACCCATGCCGAAACCGACCGCCGCCAGAAGGAGCAAGGAGGGGCCGCTCGCCCTGCTCAGAAAGGCCAGTAAGGCCAGGCTCAGGCTCAGGGCGACGAAACCAAGGCTGATCCACCTCTCCTTGCTCAGCAGCTCGCCTCGCTGCCCCACCAGAGCCAGGCCCAGCCCGAAGCCGACTCCCACGGGCAAAGCCATGTAGACCGCATTGGCCACCTCCAGACCGAGGACGCGGGCCACGAAGCCCGGTGCCAGGGTGGAGAGCAAAAGGGTCAGCATGGAGGTGAGGGTTAACTGCAAGGTGGCCCAGGCGACGGGATGGTCCTGGGAAATGTAGCGCCAGCCCTCCCTGAGCTCGGCCCAGACCTCGGCCAGCCTCCGCCCCTGCCTCACCCTACAGGTCATATTCTCCCTGGGCAGGGGGGCGATGGCGACCAGGGCTGCCAGGTAGAGGATAGCTCCCACCAGACCGACCGCCTCGGCCCCACTGATTTTCAACAACAGGGGGGCTAAGACGACCAAGCCAGCCCCCTGAGCGGCCAGGGAGACGACGTTGAAGAACGAGTTGGCTGCCATGAGCTTTCCCTCCTCCACCAGGCGGGGGACGGTGGCTCCCTCAGCCGAGATGAGGAACTGAGCGAGAGCCGAGATGCAGAAATTGGTTAGATAGATGGTCAGCAGCAGATAGATGTGGGGAAAGAAGTGAATGGCAACGGTGAAGGCCAGGGCTACTAGGACGCGCAGGGCGTTGGCGGCCATCATGACCCTCACCCTCTCGTAGCGGTCCACCACCACCCCGGCCACCAGCCCGAAGAGCAACCCGGGCAGGGTGGAGGAGAAGATCATTAGACCCATCTGGGCGCTGGAATGGGTGATCTCCTCCACCAGGGCCATGGAAGCGAAGTAGATGGCATAGGTGGCTGTCAGGGAGGTAAACTGAGCGGCGCAAAGCCGCCGAATATCTTTATTTTTCAGCACAGAGGGAGAAATCGTTTTCAAAGACATAAGATCACCTCAAACCCGCGTTGGCTGCTCCATCTCCATAACCGGCGCTCAAAATGTTGGTGAGCTCCTCTCTGGGCCCTCCGTATGCTGCCCCTTTGGGGCTGCCGGTGGCAATGCTCGATGGCCAGTACCTTGGGCTGCATGCCCTCGGGAAGTATGTCTATGTGGTCGTGTTGGGCAAAGTGGTTCTTGAGGAACCGCAGGAAGCCATCGAAGCTGTCCACCAGGCCGGCGTTGACCAGAGCGCCGGCGAGGTACACCATCCCGTTCTCGTGCGTCTCTATCGAGAGCTTCCGGAAAGCGATGAGGCAGCCCTCCGGAATGGCCCCCGCGTGGCCTTTCCAGGCCAAACAACCAATGGGGATGGCATCTCCATTTCCAGGTACTCCTTCTCCCAGATGCTCTCTGTGAGCTCGGCCAATCTCCGGTCGTACTCCACCAACCCTCGGTGGTAATCCTCGTCCTGCAGCGCTGCAGCCGCCATCTCATCCTCAGGCTCAGGATGATAGGTCTCGAGGAGCTGGCGGCACACCTCATGGTGATCCCTGATGGCACAGGGCATCAGCCAGTTGCCCTGCTTCGAGGCATACTCGCATTGCCACTTTCGAATGGCCTCGAAGAAGGGGTGACTCCAGGCGTCCTGCAGATTTCCACCGTTTTCGTAGACCTCAAGGATATTAACCGGCGAGTAGGGGTAGAAGACACAGGGCATCACCTTCCCGTTCCAGTCAATGTAGAGGTAGCCGCTTTCCTTGCCTCCTGCCAGGCAGCCGAAGACGGAGGGGCCGGAGTTCCAAAAGTCAATCAGGAATATCTTGCGCTGCCTCACCACCTCCCACATCCGTCTCAGCATCCAAACTCTCTGCTCCGGGGTGGGCATCAGCTCAA
>CAZRSI010000179.1:0-5440 GCA_964602575.1 uncultured Anaerolineae bacterium | reverse complement strand
TGGTTTCCTCCATGTACACCTTAACCCCGGGATAATTGGCAAAATAGGTCTCGATGAAACGGTCGGCTTCCTTCTGTGAGAGGCCCGTGCGCTGAGCCAGGCCGTAGCCGCTCATCCCGTAAGACAAGCCGAAGTTGATCATCTTAGCCACACGACGCATCTCCCGCGTGACCTGATCGAGAGGCACCTCGAAGATGGTGGCCGCAGTGCTGGCGTGGATGTCCTCCCCCCGCTTGAAAGCAGCGAGCAGCCCCTCGTCCTGGCTGATGTGGGCCAGAATCCTCAACTCCACCTGAGAATAGTCCGCGGCCAGGAGCACCGCTCCCTCCTCAGCCACGAACGCACGGCGTACCTGGCGGCCCACCTCGGTGCGAATGGGGATATTCTGCAGATTAGGGTCGCTTGAGGACAATCTCCCGGTAACTGTTCCCGTCTGGTTGTAAGAGGTGTGCACCCGGCCGGTATCCCTATTCACCAGCAGGGGCAGGGCATCCACATAGGTGGACTTCAGCTTGGCCAGCTCCCGGTACTCCAGAATTAGTTCTATGACCGGGTGCTGTCCTCTGAGTTTCTCCAGTACGCTGGCGGCGGTGGAGTAATGGCCGGATTTGGTTTTAGGTACCCCTTGGGCCGATAGCCCCAGTTTTATAAACAAGGCATCGCTGAGCTGTTGGGTAGAGTTGACGTTGAAGGCATAGCCCACCATGTCCTGGATCTCTCGCTCCAGCGCGCTCAGTTGCCCATGAAGCTGGCGGGACATCTCCCTCAAGTACTCCACATCCAGTTTTATCCCCCTCATCTCCATATCGGCCAGGACAGGCACCAGGGGCATCTCCACCTCGGTGAAGAGAGCCCATAGTTCCTTGTCCCTCAACTTGCGCTCCAGCACCTTTACCAGGCGATGGGTCATGTCCACATCGGCGCAAGCGTAAGGGGCTACCTGAGCGATGGGCACCTGATCCATGGTAAGCCGCCCCTTGCCAGTACCGATGAGATCGGTAATGGGCTTCATCTCCGCCCCCAGCCGCGCCCAGGCCAAATTCTTGAGCCCCAGATTGCGACTGGCCGGGTCGGCCAGCCACTCGGCGATCATGGTGTCGAAGCACAGGCCCTCAAGCTGAACACCGTAGCGAGCCAACACCGTGAGATCGTATTTGCCGTTGTGGGCATACTTGGCGATGGACTCGTCCTCCAGCACCGGCCTGAGCTTCTCCAGCACGTAATCGAGGGGAAGCTGCCCACTGGTCATTGATAACTGATCACTGATCACTGCCTTGTGCCCTACGGGGATATAGTATCCCAGCCCCTCCCTGTCTGTCAGGGCAATTCCCACCAAATCAGCCACCATGGCATCAGTGCTGGTGGTCTCCACATCCAGGGTGATAGCCGCCGCTTTTGACAAACGAGCCACCAGCTTATCCAGAGCCTCCTCATCCGCCACGATTTGATAAGTGGTGGGGAGCGGTTTCTCCTCCTTGGCCATTTCAAACATAGCGAGTTGCTGGGGAGATGACGGCGGTTCTCCCTCAGGCTTCGCCTCGAAAGGCAGCCGATTCAACAGGGTGCGAAACTCCAATTCCCTGAAGAGCTTCACCACCTTATCCCGGTCGAAACCAGCCGCCCGGCAGGCTTCCAAGTCCAGTTCGAGAGGTGCATCGGTAACAATGGTCGCCAGGAGCTTGCTAAGGAAAGCGCTCTCACGGCCCTTTTCCAGGGCCTTGCGAAAGCGTGAGCTCTCGATCTCATCGAGGTGGGCGTAGATTCCCTCCACGCTACCATAGCGCTGCAGGAGCTTAACCGCCGTCTTCTCGCCTATGCCACGCACACCGGGGATGTTGTCGGAGGTGTCTCCAACGAGGGCTTTGTAGTCAATGAGTTGGTGAGGCTTGAGGCCATAGCGTTTTTCAATGCCTTTCAAGTCGTACACCACAGTATCGGAGAAGGCGCGGCGGGAGGTAAGTACCCGCGTGTGATCATCAATGAGTTGGAAGGCGTCGGTGTCGCCGGTGACGATCAGAACCTCCAGGCCCTCCTTCTCTGCCTTTTGAGCCAGCGTGCCCAACACGTCGTCGGCCTCGTAGCCCTCCAGCTCGATGATAGGGATGCCCATAGCCTGGAGAATCTCGCGGATGCGGGCCATCTGGGCACGCATGTCATCGGGCATCTTGAGCCGGTGGGCTTTGTACTCTTTGTACTTCTCATGGCGGAAAGTCTTGCCCACGTCGAAGGCCACAGCGATGTAATCGGGTTTCTCGTCGCGCAGCACGTTGAGGAGCATGGAGGTGAAGCCAAACACCGCGTTAGTCGGTTCGCCTTTGGACGTGCTCAGGGTCTGTGGCAGGGCATAGTAAGCACGATAGGCCAGGGCGTGGCCGTCAATGAGAACGAGGGTCCTCTTAGGCATTCAAACTCCCCCTTCCCTTAACCAATTGCCCCTTATTTTACCACCTTATGGCCGAATGTCAACCGCAAAGGCCCGCGCCGCAGGTCTATCCCCCTGCTTGTCCCTGATGTGGAGCATTGGCTCAGTCAGCCCCTGCCCTGAGGAGAAAACAAGTGGGGTTGAGGGGGTACCCCTCAAGCTCCCCAGGCTTCGCTGCGCAGGCCCCCAAATGAACGCGAGTTGCCCCAGAATGGAAACCAGGGTATAATACCTTACCATTCATCTATCACATGTTAGGGAGGTCATTTCAATGTCAACGCAGTATTTCGATCTCAATCCGCCCACCAGACTGCTCTTGGGCCCTGGGCCAAGCAACGTGCATCCTCGCGTGTTGCGGGCTATGGCCACACCGCTGGTGGGCCACCTCGATCCTGAGTTCATCACCATCATGGACGAGACGAAGCGGCTGCTTCAATACGTCTTTCAGACCGATAACTACCTGACCCTTCCCGTCTCCGGGACGGGCAGCGCGGGCATGGAAGCTGCCCTCTGCAACCTCATCGAACCCGGCGACAAAGTGGTCGTCTGCGTCAAGGGCTTGTTTGGCGAGCGAATGTGCGACATTGTAACGCGTTGCCAAGGTGAATTAATCCGCGTTGAGGCCGAGTGGGGGCGCATCATCGAGCCTGAGCAGGTGGAGTCTGCTCTGAAAGGATCTAAGGTCAAGCTTGTGGCCATCGTGCACGGCGAGACCTCCACCGGCGTTCTTCAGCCTCTGACAGACATAAGCTGCCTGGTCCACGAGCATGGCGCCCTGCTGCTGATTGATGCGGTGACCTCCCTGGGCGGCTGCCCGGTCAAGGTGGATGAGTGGAAGCTCGATGCAGTCTACAGCGGCACTCAGAAGTGTCTGAGTTGCCCGCCGGGGCTGGCTCCTATCACCTTTGGGCCCCGGGCGGCGGAAGCCATAAGCGCTCGCCGGACCAAAGTGCAGAGCTGGTATTTGGACATGACCATGATCCAGCGGTACTGGGGCCAGGAGCGGTTCTATCATCACACTGCGCCGATCAGCATGTGCTATGCCTTGCGGGAGGCTCTTCGTTTGATTCACGAAGAAGGGTTGGAGGCCCGGTGGCAGCGGCACGAGCTCAATCACCGCGCGCTGATGGCTGGCTTGCAGGCCATGGGCTTGCAACCCTTTGCTCAAGCGGGCCACTGGCTATCATCACTGAACGCGGTGCGTGTGCCCGAGGGCATCTCCGATAGTAAAGTCCGGGGCAGGTTGCTCCAAGAGTACGGGATCGAGATCGGTGGAGGGCTGGGCAAGCTAAAAGGGCAGATCTGGCGTATCGGGCTGATGGGCTACAACTCCACCAAGCGCACGGTTATGATGTGCCTCAGTGCGCTGGAGGACGTGTTGCGAGCCGAGGGATACCATATCAGTCCTGGAGCAGGGTTGATTGCCGCTGAGGAGGTATACGAAGGGTAGAATCGTTGTGAAGCAATGGTCTTTGCTGGCTGATCCTGAGGCCCTCGCTGTGAGGGCCAGTTACTGCGCTGGAGGAGCCTCCCCCGCCGTTAGCAGATGTTGGCCGCCACGTGTCAGACCGAATTGGAATGGTAGAGAGGGGGGGAAACGGGGTCTATTAGCTGCCCAGCTCCACCAGACCACGCCGCAGGGCGGTCACCACGGCATGGGTCCGGTCGTTGGCCTGCAGCTTGGCGATGATATTGCTAACATAGTTTTTGACCGTGCCCTCGGTCAGGTGCAGCCGCGCGCCGATCTCTTTGTTCGATAGCCCCTCTACCAGCAGGCGCAGCACCTCTTCCTCGCGCGGGGTGAGGGATTCGATAATAAGTTCGTCCTGAGTATCCAGCGTGGGACGGTGGGCCGGCGCCTGGGACGCTAACCGTTGAAACTCGTTTAGCACTTTCCGCGCCACGCCGGGGTCCAGTTGCGATTCGCCCCGCATCACACCCCGGATAGCCTCCAACAGCGTCTCACTGGTAGCATCCTTCAAGAGATAGCCTTTGGCCCCCGCTTTGATCCCTTCAAACACTAGATCGTCGGTGTCGTAGGTGGTGAGGATAATCACCTGGGTATCGGGCAGTTCCGCACAGATGCGGCGCGTGGCGGGGATACCTCCCAACCGGGGCATCTTCAGGTCCATGAGCACCACGTCGGGCCGCAGGGCATGGGCCAAGGCCACCGCCTCTTCCCCGTCGCCGGCCTGACCCACCACCTCGATCCCTGGCGCGTACTTGAGGATCGTCGTCAGCCCCTGGCGAACGATTTCCTGGTCATCCACCAGCAGGACCCGGATCGCACTCATTCCACACCGCCCTTTCTACATATAATCCAGGAGGGCAATTGATTTATGGCACCGGCAAGGAAATCACAAACGTCGTCCCTTCTCCAAGGGTACTTTCGACGGAGATCGCGCCTCCATGCAACTCCACAAGCGATTTAGCAATGGCTAATCCTAACCCCGATTCTCCCTCGCTTGCCTGACGGGCCTCATCCCCCCGATAAAAGCGATCAAAAATATACGGCAACTTATCAGGCGCAATGCCAACCCCATTGTCTTGCACGGTGAGTAATACTCTGTTCCCTTGCTGGGTAGCCACCAGGGAGATCTCTCCCCCGGCAGGAGTGTAGCGGAGGGCATTGCTGACCAGGTTACCCAACACCTGCGCCATTCGCTCTGGGTCTACATTCACCAGCGGCAGATTCGCCTCCGCCGTGACGCGAAGACTGATCTCCAACTGTCGAGCTTGAGGCAGGTGGGCGGCTGCCGTTCGTTCCAGCAAATCCCGTGGGGACACCAGCTGGCAGGTTAACCTCAACTCCCCGGCATCGGCCGGGGATAGGGTGCGCAGATCTTCGATCAAGCGGTTCAAGTGCTCGGCTTCTCTGTGTATGGTCTGAAACGTTTCGGGCGTAGGAGGCAACACACCATCGCGGAGGGCTTCGGTGTATCCTGTGATCACACTCAATAACGTAATCATCGGCCCCTAGCTCCAGCCCCACCACCTTGTCGGATTCCTCCAATTCAG
>CAZRSI010000178.1:4320-5465 GCA_964602575.1 uncultured Anaerolineae bacterium | reverse complement strand
TCGCTGCTCATTGTCCTGTCGCCGCAGGACTCAGGGCGCGTCGTCGAGAAGCTGGAGGAGGCGGGCATTACAGCCGCAGTCATTGGCAAAATCGTGGTCAGGGAGGAAGGGCTGAAATTAGCGACCGGTGGTGTGGCAAGGGAACTTCCTTATTTTGAGAGGGACGAACTCGCCAAGCTCTTCGAGTGACTTTCCTGATAAACAGCGAGAGCCCAGGAGTTTCCTGGGCTCTTGGCTTGGTGGCGCATAGGGGAATCGAACCCCTGTCTCTGCCTTGAGAGGGCAGTATCCTAGGCCCCTAGACGAATGCGCCTCGTTCTGTGATAAAAATATTTTACCAGCGAATAGGATAAATGTCAAATTGCAGATCGGACTTGACATTGAGACTTTACAGAGCTATGAGGAGCATTCTGATTCCCATTGATCTCTTTCCTACCGCGTCGGGAAGTTTTGTGAGTCAGGCGACTGGCTGATTCGCGACATTCCTCTGTCGAAGCTGGAGCCAGGGGACCTGCTGGCGGTGCCGGTGGCCGGGGCGTACCACTCGTCGCTGTCCTCCAACTACAACCTGGCTCTCCGGCCGGCTGTGGTGTGGGTGAAAGACAGCCGCGCTTGGCTTGTTCAGCGCCGGGAGACGTACGAAGACCTGGTGGCGCGAGATGTAAACCCTGGAGAATTGCGGGGAACTTTCGGGAGCTTGCAGGGGCTTTGATCGCCGAAGGTCTCCTGACCATGGCGGGAATGAGCAACATAAGGAGAAACGGCATGCTGCAAGTGGTTACTCTGGGCGACATAAACATAGACGTCATTGCTCACATCCCTGGCTATCCCCAAAAAGGCGGGGAGGGCTTGGCTGAGCAGGGGCACATCTATTGCGGCGGCTCAGCGGCTAACACAGCTATTGTGTTGGGCCGCTTTGGCGTGGACGTGGGAATCATCGGACGTGTGGGAGAGGATGCCCTGGCCCCGCTGGCTCTGGCTGCTCTAGATGAGGCAGGGGTGGATGGGCACGGCATCCAACGGGATCCGGAGGCCATCACCGGGATCATCCTGGTCGCCGTCACTCCAGATGGTGAGCGCACCATGTTCGGCTGCCGAGGGGCCAACGTCCGCACCGACCCCGCTTTACTGGATGAGGGCTACAT
>CAZRSI010000178.1:0-4220 GCA_964602575.1 uncultured Anaerolineae bacterium | reverse complement strand
GTGGGGATCGTGGCCCTCAAGCTCGGCAAGCGTGGCTGTGCCATTGCCACTGGTGGGGAGATGATCCGGGTGCCTGGTTTTGCCGTGCCTACGGTAGATACCACCGGCGCTGGCGACAGCTTCGATGCCGGAATCATCCTGGGCCAGCTGAAAGGCTGGGGGTGGCGGGAGTCGGCTCTGCTGGCCAACGCCCTGGGTGCATTGACCGCCACCGTCGAAGGGGCGGGAAATTCACTGATGGAAAGAAACGAGGTCTGTGCCTTTCTAGAGTCGCATCTGGGCCAGCTAGCGTGGCGGGACTGGCAGGATGAGTTGCGGTTTCTCATTAACTTCCTGAGACCCCCTGAGTCCGAGAAGGGTCTTGGGGGAACTTAGAGGAACTTGGAGGGACTCAAGGGTCTCTGTACCTGACCCTGCGGGTTCCCCTGAGTTCCTCAGAGTTCCACTGGGGCCAAGCAGGGTCTCGGGGGAGCTTAGAGGAACTTGGAGGAACTCAGAGGTCTCCGTAGCTGCCCCCCAAGTTCCCCGGAGTTCCCATAAGTTCCCCAGAATTGTCGAAGGAGGTACAGATGACTGCAAGCTGGAAAGAGAGGCTGGAAAGCCAGCGGCTAGGCTCGCTGAAGGAGATGTTCGGAGTGGAGAAGCCCGTCATTGGCATGGTGCATCTTCTCCCGCTGCCCGGCGCACCGGGGTATGACTTCTATGGCATGGAGGCCATCATCGAGCACGCTCTACAGGACGCTGAGGCCCTTGTCAGCGGGGGTGTGGATGGACTCATTGTGGAGAATATGTGGGATCTGCCCTACTACGTGGGCATGGATGTGCCGCCGGAGGAGATGACTGCCCAGGCCGTGGCCGCTCGCGCCGTCGTCGAGGCGGTGGACGTGCCGGTGGGCATCAACGTGGTCCACAACGGCGGCCGGGTGACCCTGGCCATTGCCCTGGCGGCCGGGGCCGACTTCATCCGCGTGTGCCTGCTCACCGGGGCCAGGGTCTGGGACACAGGTGAGTTCGATCACGGCTGTGCCGCCGAGTTGCTGCGCTGGCGCAAGAATCTGGGGGCGGAGCACATCAAGATTTTCGCCGACGTGGACAAGAAGCACTCGGTGGCCTTCCCCGGCATTGACCTGGCCACTCACATCGAGTGGACCGAGTTCTACCTGGCCGATGCTCTTATTGTCTCCGGCAAAATGACCGGCGCCGCGCCTGAGTTGGAGAAAGTGAGGCGAGCCAGAGAGCTGTCCACTCGCCCCGTTCTCATGGGCAGCGGTACCACCGCCGAAAACATCGCCCAGTTTCTCCAGTACGCCGACGGCGCTATTGTGGGTACCGCCCTCAAGGTGGATGGCATCGCCGAGAACCCGGTGGATGTGGAGAGAGTGAAACGTTACATGGACGTGGTGCGTGCTGTAAGGCAGCGCCTTTAGAAATCAAAGTCCACGCGCTCGACGTCGCCGCAACCCTCCCATTTCTTGTGCTGTATCTCTCCCATGCACCGAACGGAGAAGTCTGCACAGCCTGTGGTGGAGAAGCACTCGGTGGGTATGCCGCTGATAGTGTAGACGCCGTTGGCGTCCGTGGTGCTTGAAGCGATTACCACTCCGTGCTGGATCACCTCCACTGTTTGATCCGGAGCATTGTTCCCGTCAACCGTCACACGGCCGATAACCGTGCCCAGGCCGCAGAGCACCAGTTCCACATCCTGGTTGTCGAGCCCTACGTACTCCCCGCCGACATTCGGGCAGCTAGCATCATCGAAGCCATGCCACATACCTGCCTCGCTTCGCATGGTATCGCTAAGGATGCGAGAGTTCAGGGCACTGCCGCCGAAGATGCTGGTGGTCGTTACGGTTGCGGGGGTATTTGCCATCTGTGTCCAGGTGAAGATGCCGGTCTCAGCTACGCCTGGCGCGCTCACGGTGAGGGTGCTAGTCGCGTTGAGGATGGGCACGGTTAGGGTCAACACGCCGCTGGAGCCGGTAGTGCCAGAAGTACGGTAGTTATCTCCGTAATGCAGGGCCTTGGGCGCGAGTGGCGTGCTGTAGTCCACTGTGGCGCCGGCAATGCTGGAGGTGTTCTCGTCGGTGGCAACAGAGGCCACGACTTTGAAGCCAACCTCGCCCAGGCAGAGCAGGCTGGCGTCCAACATCTTGTCCTCCCCACAGTCCAGGAAGAAAGGCGGGGTCTCCCAAGTCAAGAAGCCCTCCCTCTCGAAGGTCACGGTGCGGGTCATATACTCCACACCCTCCAGCTCATAGCCACCGGTGGAACTGGTGGTGGTCTCAGTTCCGTCGTCTGAAATCACCCTCACACCCTCGATAGGCGCTGCAGCGTTTACGGTCGCCTCATGGCAAGGGTCAATGGAATACACCGTGCCCATGATGTCACCTCTGCAAGTAGGGACCCATTTCTCGAGAGGGATGCCATCGTAGACGGTGGTGATGTCGCCGGCAGGAGCGCCTTTGTTCAGCACCACGACAGAGGGGATGACGGGTTCTGGGTCCGTCAGGCCATCGCCATCGGTGTCGCACAATTGCTCCACGCCAGTTACCTCCACCATCCCCGCACCAATGAAGCCAGAGGCCACAGTGCCGATGTTGGCCAGGTCTACCAGGCGTATATGCTTGGGGTCCAGCCACAGGTTGCTCATCACAGTTTGCTGGAATCCGGTCTCGTCATAGATATTTATGCGGAACTGGATCCGGTTACAGTTGGAGCTGTTACGGATCGCAATGGTGGAGGTCACCTCACCTGATTTGCTGATTAGCGGGAGGGCGATTGCTTCCCATCCTGGCTCTCCGCTCATCGGCTGAGCATTGTAAGCTCCTCCCTGGGCCTCGCCCGGAGGGGCAGCGGTCCAGCCCATGTGGTCTGAGTATATTAGAACCTTCTTCACGTCTACCACTGCGAAGATGGGTTGACCATCGGTTTCCTGTCCGCTGGGATAGCTCACTTGTCGGTGAGATTGAATGCTAGCCGCTCCTACATATTTGGGGCCAAGGTCGGTGATGGCTGGCAAGTAAAAGGTTGTAGCGCCGTTGGGGCAGATCCAATCGCCTACGAACAGTAGCTCGCCTCCGCTGCTGTCCATGAAATCCACCGTGACAAACGTAGGTAACGATTCCTGGGTCAGGTTCTGCACCTGGATGCCGGCTTGCCAGCCGCCCCACAATCTGAAAACTAGGCTTGCATAGACCAAAGTGTTGCCAGTGGGTTTATATGGTTGGGCCCAGTAGGTCAACAGTGTGCCTCGATCATCCGAACCTGGGCAGTATCTGGAGAAACTGATTTGGTCTACCACAATGCTCAGCGGTTGGTTAGCCTGAACATATGCTGAGCCTAACCAATCGCAATGGACATTGTCGGGAACCAGTACCCGGACAGATTCCCCCGGTGTCAACTGCTCTATACGTTGCACTTGCTGGTAGAAACAATGCCCTTGCTCCTGGTAATAGATGGAAACAGGAGTACATTGATCGCCACCGTTCTGAATGATCATCTGAGTATACAGGTTATGATATCGCCTCATGGCGTAGGGAGTGAAGTACTGGTAGGGGGGACCTTCTCCTTCCATGGATTCAGTGATACCAGGATAAGCGCTGGAAACAGTGATGCCGAAGTCGTTGGGGCCTCTGCGCTGGACTACTACGGCCAGCGGTTCGCCAGTGTCCTGATAAATGTCCTCCCATGCTTGCCACGCCGCGGTTTGGCCAACTGCGTTGTCAGCATCCTCACATGCCTGGGTGAACAGGGTAGAGGCCACCGCGTAGGCAATGGCTGATTTGGCTCTGGAAGGGATGGCATCTTGTAGAGTCCAGACACCCTCCTTCACCACTATCATGCAAGCTGTGCCGATAGGCCCTGGGTCGTTATCTGGACACTTGCTTGAGTACTCGCCCCAGAAGAACACCACCACGCCTGTATCTGCCGTTCCCACATTTTGCACCTGGATCCAGGTTTCCCATCCGTGCTCGTTGTCAATGGCTGGCATCCGGACGCGCTTGCCCGGGCTTAGCTGTGTTTCGAAATAGCCAGCATGGCCAATGTCGCACTGTGCCGTGGCCGGTTTTAATACTGGGGATGCTGCCCAAAGAATTGCTACTATGCTAATGCCCAGTAGTACGCAGGGCAGACAAAGTATAGCTTGCTTGGTTGCTCGGAACCCCTTTACTCGGGCTTGCCAAGCTGCCCGAGTATTGTTGAAAGCCATGCGCGGATTT
>CAZRSI010000177.1:0-5506 GCA_964602575.1 uncultured Anaerolineae bacterium | reverse complement strand
CTTTCAAGCACTTGAAAGCTGCTCGAACTCCGATAGATTGGCCTTTTCGGGAGCCGGCCCTGTATCGGGGCTAACGTTCTCGAGCACAATGGAACTATGCATCAAATCAATGCTCTTTATCCTGGCGTGAAACAACTGCCTCTCCCCCAGGAAGCTGATCAATAGAACTCCTTGGCTTTCGGGCTCGATCCAGGCCACGTCGCGCATCACTTCTTCTTTTTGACCATCATTGTCAACATAGACGGTAGCTAAGCACATAATCGCCTCCTACTCAATTGGGTGCATTCAAAATGGTGTGGTAGGGACGGGTCTTGCACCCACCCAGGGCGACCGCAAGGGATCGCCCCTACAACCGGGTTTGAACACACTCCATTCAGTTTATCCCTTTGGCCAAGGCGCTCTCTAAAGGGAAGGGTTAATCTCGTATTCAATGACCCCGGAGAAGACGCTGCGATGCAAGCAGGGGCTTATCATGCCCGCTCCCTTGAATTCCGCTATGGCCTGGTTAATATCAACATGCAAACCGAGCTCGGCCGCTGACTGGTAGAAAGTGTAGGGCGTCACCCTGCCACTTTTGGCCTTGGCCTTCAAGCCCTGGAAGAGCTTCAATTTATCGGTCGCTTTGCTATCTCCAATTTCCAAGAGGTAATCAAGAATAGCCCTGTCCGGTTTCCATTGTCCGGTTTCTTGCGCCTGCCGGGCGATTCTGGCAATCACACCAGGCATTTTGTAGCTCTCGTCCGGCTCCAGGCTAAGCGACCTGTCCTCCCAGGCCATAGTTCTCCCCGCCTGTACTGGTATCAGGATTTTGTTAGCATAGGCAAAGAGGATTAGATCTTCCTTTTCTTCATCCGGCATATCTATCTGCTTGTAGGTGATGTAACCTCTCTCAAGAGCCTGGGACAGGAGCTTAGCCAGGCATTCAACCCGTTCACCGGGGAACTTGGCTTTCAACGCTTTTGCCAGATTGCCCTCTGAGCTGGTAGAGTTATGCAAAGAATAACCCTCACCTGAAGATTCAGGGATGCTTGGCATGTCCCAACAAAATATCCAATATTTTGGCCATATCCTTCGCCGCCCCATCTCCGGCTAGCGGACGTCCCTCCAGGCCAGCCTGGAAAATATCCGGGTCGTAGCCAATGTATCCAATCACGGATACGCCTTTCCTCTCCAGTTCATCTTTCAATTTTAAGGCAACCTCTTCCGACACAACCTTATTGAGGATGGCCCAGGCGTTATCCATCCCCACCTCGGTGGCGAGAGTATTTATCTTGTCGGCAAGTTCCAGTGAGTCAAAAGAGGGCTCAACCACGATGAGCACGCTGTCCACGCTTGTCTCAACACCCCTGCCGAAATGCTCTATGCCTGCCTCCATATCAACAATCGCCACCTCGTCCTCTTGTAAGCGGAGCCGCTTGAGAAACTCACGGCTTAGCGCCCCCATAGGACAGGCACAGCCCTCAAGCGACTGAAGGATCTTGCCTATACAGACCATCCCGATGCCCTCCCTCTCCACTATGTATTGGCGAGGGAGGTCCGCGATTCGGATCTCCTCCTGGGTCAGGATATTCTGTGAGGGTTCTGACTCTCCCGAGAACACTCGAAATACGTTTTTCTTCCCCCCAACGAGTCCCAAAAGAGGACTGGGCCTCTTTTCGAAGCCAAGCATTCGATATAGCCCCGGATTCGACTCATCTGAGTCAACAACTAATACGTGGTATCCCCTCTCTCGCATCTCGTTTGCCAGCAGAGTGACGATGGTACTTTTCCCACTACCACCCTTACCGCAAACCGACACCTTTTTCATACCAACCCTCCTCTTTCCTTCCTTACGGCATCACGGACTCGTATCACATCCTCAGTTCGTGTTTCCAACAAGCTCCTTTTTAGGGGGATAGTTTTTCTCGCCAGCACGTATCGGCACTTTGAGCCAGTTCTCCGGGGGTACGAAGGGACAAGTGTAATCTTCACTGTATACGCACCACGGATTGTACGCCTTATTGAAGTCGAGAATCCATGTCCCATCAGCGGTGCGATCCCTCCCAGCGTCCAAGTCAAGGTACCGTCCTGCTCCGTATGTTTCCAGACCAGACGTTGCATCCCTGAAAGGAACGAACAGTTGCTCTTCTCCGGGATCGCTGGCGTAAGCCTGCAGCACGCATTCCTCATCGCCGACCTTGAAGCGGAATTCGCCCCATCGGATGAAGTCTCGCTTCTCCCCTTTTGTGTAAGCCATCCTCACGATCTTCTTTTCATCATGTTCGTGAAGCTCAAGCTCAAATCTGTAGTCTGGATCGGGAGGGTAGTAATCCAGTCCTTCAAACCTGGCACGATCCTGGGGAGGTATTGGCGATTGCCAATGATTTGCAAAGAACCAGTCCTTCTCTTTGCGTTCCCGCTCAATTTGTGCTTTCCATTCCTCAACCTCCACAACAACTTACCTCCTTAGCTCGTTTTTAGGGCCTAATGTCATGTTATAGCTCTGCATGTAATTGCCTTCAAGGGACAAGCCTGGGCACATACCCCGATCGCATCTCTCAGGGTGGCCCTTCCTATACACCATGGCCATTTGCTTGGGCATCGGTCTCCCCCTCTCGTTCGCTTTCTTCAGTTCCCTCTCCAATTCTTCTTCCAGTTCCTCCAACTGCTCAAACATCGCCGGTGGCACCGAATGGGCCGGTCATCGGCTCTTCAATTCCTCCATCTGTCTCTCCAGATCCTTCACCCTATCGGCCTTGGTACCCATCTTTCAAACCCCCCGTTGTTTTTCTGTCTCCAATAGCCGACGCAAGCACGAAAGGCGCAGATTGAACAGCGGCACTTGTTTCTGATATTTCCTGTAGGCGTCGCCGAGTTTACGGATTGCTTCTGGCTCCTCCGCCAGCTTGATCATCAATACATTCTCAATCCCCTCTCGCTTTGCGTGCCACCAACAGCCGCACATAGCCAAAGTAGTAGTAGTGGGCCCGAAAATAGTCAAAGCCCTCTTCCTGCAGGATTGTCCGCCAATCTCGCCGCACAAATTCGGTCGCCAATGGACACTCCACATGCCGGAAGGCGAAACGCACAGACCAAGAGGCTCGCTCCGGCTCAAACTCGTTGTAGTCCAAGATGAGGAGCTGTCCGCCTGGACGAAGCGCCCGATAGGCGTTGCCCACAATGCGCAGCCGATCCTGCTGGACGAAACCGTGCAGCACAAACGAGATGAAAACCTTATCGAATGTCCCCCGGTAGGGAAGCGGCTCCTCCACCCGCCTCTTCTCAAAAGTGACGTTGGGGAGATGCTGGCAGCGGCGCCGGGCCTGCTCCAACATCTCCGGCCCAATGTCCAGTCCCACGATGCAACCATGGACGCCAAGATAGCGAGCCATCAGACAGGCATTGCGTCCGCTACCCGCTCCCAGATCCAATATAGCGTCAGTCGGCTGGATCTCCATATCTCGTATGACCCGACGGATGCAAAGGGGGTACGTACCGCCGGTGATGAGGTTCATCAACAAGTCATAGTGGCGGGCCTCAGCGCCTGCGACCTCTACTTTGGAGACGGAACGGTCGAATGAGTCATCAGTTGACATATTTGAGCAATGCTTCTTCCAGGGCGTGCCTGGGCAGCGCGCCTATCTTGGTATCCACCAAGCGACCCTCCTTGAAAATCAACAGGGTGGGAATGGACATAATCTGGTACCGCCTCGCAATTCCTCGATTGCGGTCCACATCCAGTTTCCCAAAAACGATTCGCCCCTGATAATCCCGCGCCAAGGCCTCAATTACAGGAGCGACCATCCTGCAAGGACCGCACCACTCGGCCCAACAGTCCACGACCAACATAGGATACTTCCGGACAGCCTGGTCGAAATTGCGGTCCGTCAGAGTCACCGGCCCGGCGGGGACATCCACCAGCCGTTCGGCCAAGGCCCTCTTAGCCTCCTCCGCCGCCAGGATCTCGGCATAGCGAGACGAACCATAGCGCAGCACATCGTCCACGAACTTGGCTTCAGGCTGCACGCCGATGGAGATGGAACTCATATCCCCGTTGATCACCTGCTGCGGAACAGAGCTGACGTTAAACTGCCTGGCCAGGTCCATATTCTCCATAGCCTCCACGCACTCGGATTCCACCCGCCCCTTGGACTCGATGGCGATCTGGTGTGCCAACAAGACAGCACGGGGGCAGTAGGGACAAGTTGGCGTGACATACACCTGGATAGAGACATCGCGATCTATGTTCTGAAGTTTGACCCTGGAATCCTCCTGGAGTCCGCTATCCCGGCGGGAGATGAGGGAAATGGCCTCGATGAAGCCCCCCACTTCCTGGCCTGCTGGAGCGCCGGTGTATTTCACCTTGTATCCCTGATCCCACCCCACGAGGACGGTCGGAGTTCGGGTGATGCCCAGGTCAGTTGCCTTCCTGTCGCCGTTTTGATACACCGTGGGCTTGATTCTGCTATCAAGCTCATTCAGTTCCTCGCACAATTGAACCGTGAAATCGCAGTATTCTTTGTTGTCCGGCCCTATGAAGACGGACAGGCTTACCTCATTTTGAAGTTCTCGTCGGAACTTCTCTGTCAGTGCCTCCCGCGATCTCTCGTCAATCAGTGGTCCTCTCATTTCGCTGTCATTGTTCCTTTCTCTTTTCTATATTTACATTTCTCCGCTTCGAACGAAAGCCAAAACGCCTCAATTGTTTTCGGCAAAGTCTCAATTTAGTGACCTTGGCGCGGGCGCGGCTTTCTGCCTGCTGGCAGTGCCAGGGTGATGACCTTCCATCGCTACCGCAGGGTGCGAAAGGCAGACGCCGCGCCAGCGCCAGCCCCGATGTCCTACCCCTGATCAATCGGTGACGCGGGCCAGGATGTCGGAGCTTTCCAGCAACAGGTGGAGCGTACCCTCTATCTTGATCTCGGTGCCTGAGTATTTGGCAAAGAGCACCTTGTCTCCCACCTCCACAGGGATCTCCGCCTCCTCATCCTGACTAACGGCCACCACCAGTCCACGCTGTGGCTTTTCCTTGGCCGTCTCCGGCAGAATGATCCCGCTGGGAGTCCGGGATTCCTCCTCCAAGACTTTGACCAGGACGCGGTCACCCAAAGGCTCGATGTTCATTTCACTACCTCCTTCCTATATTAGCGATTCACCACTACCTTCGTGCTCCCCAGGAATCTGCTGTGCCATCCGCACTGCATCAGAGCTACCTAAGCCCTAACAGCTTATCAATCTTGGGGCGGTCGAAGCCGACCACAAACTTGTTGCCGATATAAATTACCGGCACTCCCTGCTGACCAGTACGACGCACTATATCGCGGGCAGCCTTCGCATCACGGGAAACATCCACTTCTTTGAAGCGGATGCCTTTTTGCCGAAGGTAATGTTTGACAGATCGGCAAAAGCCACACGTAGGCGCTGTGAAGACGATGACACGCGGCTGTTTGCGCTTGGCCCTTCCTTGCATTTAACGGTTCCTCCTCACCCTTTACAATGCTCGTCGGTACTCTTCCAACGCCGTCTC
>CAZRSI010000176.1:0-5560 GCA_964602575.1 uncultured Anaerolineae bacterium | reverse complement strand
GAAAGCTGACTTCAGCTTCGACCTCATGGCCCTGCATGAGCAGCAATTTCTGAGCTGGTGCACCTCGGCTTCGTAAAACCGCTCTCCGGTGCAGTTCTTGGTGTTCAACGCCTCAGCTACCAGGACTAATCCCTCCTGCGCCTGTGCTACTCTCTGATACGCCTCGGCTATAATGACCCACTGAAATATCCTCAAATTTATTTAATATATACCTTAAAGTTTTCAAACAAATATTGACAACAATTTGATTTTATGGTATAATATAGCACGGTTTGGATTAAAAAATTTACATGTATCTAAAAATTTTTAATACTATAGGCAGATTTTGTACAAAAGCAAGGAGGGATGGATAATGTATCCTGTACCAGGCCAATGCCCAGTTTGCGGTGAGGAGATGACGGTGACACGGGTGTACTGTCGTCACTGCGATACGGCGGTGGAGGGACATTTCTCCTTGGGCAAGTTCCATCGCCTTACCCCGGAGCAGTTGCAGTTCGCCGAAATCTTCATCCGAAACGAAGGCAAGATCACCCGCGTGGAGGAGGAGATGGGACTGTCCTATCCCGCTGTGCGGGCCAGGTTGCACGACCTCATCCGCGCTTTGGGATACGAGGTCGGCCCAGAGCCCGTCGCCATCGGGCCTGAGGAACGACAGGCCATCCTGGACGAACTGGCCCAAGGCAAGATCTCGGCCGAAGAAGCACTGGAACTCTTGCGGGGATAATAAGTTGTAGGCTAGTCAGGAGGTTTTGGACAATGACAGCAGGAGCAAAAGAAGAACGGGCGCAGATTCTACAAATGGTCAGCGAGGGAAAGATCTCTGCCGAGGAAGGAGTGCGTCTTTTGAAGGCCATCGCAGCCCATGAGCGACCGGAGCGGACCAAGAGGGCAACCGATGCTCTGAGCAGGCGCTGGCTCCGTGTCCGAGTGTTTAACATGATGACGGACAAGCCCCAGGTGAACTTCAGCCTACCTATGGGTCTGGTCAGCTTGGGGCTCAGGCTGGGCGCCCAGTTCGTGCCAGGCCTGGCAGACATTGACATGGGGGAGCTTATGACCGCTGTAGAGGAAGGCACAACGGGCAAAATTCTGGAAGTCGAAGACCCGGAAGACGGTGAACGGGTAGAGATCTTCATCGAATAGCTGGAGGAATGCGATGTACCAGAAAAACATTTCAACCTCGAAGTCTCCTAACATTGAGGTAACCGCCTGCCAGGGAGACCTGACTGTGAAAGCGTGGGATAATCAAGAGGTGTTGATTGAGGTGGACAGTGAAGAAATGTTAACTCTTGAGGAACGCGAGGACACGGTAGCGCTGGCTATCAATGGCGATTGCACTCTCACTACCCCGGTCAACACTTCTCTCAGCGTGATACAGGCAAGAGATGATATCTCTGTGCAGGGATTGCGTGGCTCTTTGAAGGTAAACACTCTCCACGGCGATGCCCTGCTTCGGCAGGTAGGCGGCCCAGTGGAATTGGGCGCGGTAGGCGGAGACCTGGTGGCGGAGGAGATCGCCGGACCGTTGTCAGTGCGATCGGTAGCGGGAGACGCTTATCTGCGCCAATTGAGCGGCATGGTATACCTTAACGAGGTCGGGGGAGACTTGATTGGCCGGAATTGGGCGGCGGGCGCGGACGTGGCAAAGGTGAGCGGTGATGTCTCGCTTAAGACGGTCTTCGCCGGGCCGCATTCCTATGACATCCAGGCCCGGGGCACCGTTGTTGCCAAGCCACTGCCTGGCAGCAACGCGGTGTTCACCCTACGAGCGACTCGAGGGCGGACTCGAGCCAAGGGACTCGCTGGCGAACTCGCCGAGGACGGCCAGTGGCAAGGCACAATGGGAAACGGCGAGGCGCAGGTCTCGCTGACCTCCACTCATGGCAACGTGTTGCTAAAAACGATGGGAGAAAAGGAACGCGCCGCTTTTTCCATGGAGTTCGACTTTGGCAAAATCGGGGCCGAAGTGGGTACGGCAGCCGAGGAATTGGCCTGGCGCATCCAGCAACGGGTGGCCGAAAAGCTCGCTAAGATCGATTTTGAAAGCATCGCCCGCCGCGAGGCAGAGCGAGTTCGCCGACAGGTGGAACGAGAGGCCGCCAGGGCGGAGAAGATTCGCCGCAAAGCGGAGAAAGCTCAGAGGAAAGCGCAGAAAAAGGCGAGACGGCGCTTTGAGTGGGATGTGGATCGCAGTCACCAGCGCCCGTCGGGACCTCTAGAGCCAAGCGATGAAGAATATTTGGCCGTGCTCAAAATGCTGGCCGAGGGCAAGATCTCCCCGCAGGAAGCGGAAATCCTTTTGGAGGCTCTGGGGGGCTGAGACTTGCAGAGCTTGAGTCTCAGAAGTGAAGAGCAACTGAAGGCAACGTCCTGGAAACTTCCGTTTTTCACCATTTGGACAGGCCAAGCTTTCTCGTTGATTGGCAGCAGGGTGGTCCAGTTCGCCTTGGTGTGGTGGCTCACCCAATTGACGGGCTCGGCTACGGTATTGGCCACCGCATCCATGGTAGCCATTATCCCGGAGATCTTCCTGGCCCCCATCGCGGGCGCGTACGTGGACCGCTGGAACCGGCGTTTGGTTATGATCGCAGCCGATGGTGCGATTGCCCTGGCTTTGTTATGGCTGGCGTACCTGTTCTGGTTGGATGCCGTGCAGATTTGGCACATTTACATCATTATGGGAGTACGCGCCGTGGGCGGAAGCTTCCACTGGCCAGCCATGCAAGCCTCGACTTCGCTCATGGTTCCCCAAAAGCACCTGACCCGCGTGGCTGGCCTCAACCAGACTCTGAACGGCACCCTCAGCATCATCGGCCCGCCGTTGGGAGCGCTGCTGATGGGCCTTTTGCCCCTCTCCAGTGTCATGTTGGTGGATGTGGGCACTGCAGCGCTGGCCATCACCTCGCTGCTGTTTGTTCACATCCCCCAGCCCAGGCGCGATGACTTGGGCGTGGACAAACCGACGATCTGGGCCGACATGGGCCAAGGCCTGCGCTACATCTGGGGATGGTCGGGGCTGGTGACCCTGATTGGAATGGCGATGATACTCAAGATCGCGCTGACACCGGCTTTCTCACTGCTTCCCCTCCTGGTTAGCCAGCATTTCAACGGTGACGCCGCCCAGTTGAGCCTGCTGGAAGCAGTGGCGGGAGTGGGCATTGTGGTGGGCGGACTGATCCTTAGCGTGTGGGGCGGGTTCAAGCGCAAAATCTACACCACAATGATGGGTACGATCATCCTGGGCCTCAGCTTCCTGGCACTGGGCCTGACACCCGCGGGATTGTTCAGTTCGGCATTAGCCAGCACCCTTGTTATAGGATTGATGATTCCATAGGAATGGGATAGGCACATAGTGCGAGGCCTCTTCACCTTGGGGGAGTCAACGGCGCTCCAATACCTCCCCCGGCAGTGCACCTGTGTGCTCCCCCCGTTCGATCACTACCCGACCATTGACCAACACATATTCAATCCCTTCGGGGTACTGGTAGGGTTGAACAAAAGTAGCCCTGTCTACGACGCGCTCCGAATCCAAAAGGACGATGTCGGCCTTCTTTCCGACCTTCAGTTGACCCCGGTCCCACAGTCCAAGCCTTTCGGCAGGCAATGCGGTTATCTTGCGCACCGCCTCCGGCCAGGTGAGAAGTCCCTCTTCACGGACATATCGCCCTAGGAAGCGGGGGAACGCGCCGTAGCTGCGGGGATGCTCCTTCCCCTTTCCCATCTCCCCGTGGGGAGTCAGCGAGGAGCCGTCGGAACCGATCATCACCCAGGGAAGGCGCAGTACCTGCCGCAGATTGTCCTCGCTCATGGAGAACTCAATCATGGATACCTCGCCTTCGGCCTCCAGCAACAGATCAAGCACAACATCCACCGGCTCTTTGCCCTGCTCCTCTGCCAATTGCTCAATAGTGCACCCCTCATAAATAGGTCTGGCTGGACAACTGGAAATCATCACATCCTGCCAAGTGAGGCCCTCCATGTCGGCCACCACCTCCTGTCGGATGTGGGAGCGGGTGGTGGGGTCAGCCAACCGCTCCAAGAGTTGGGGGCGCCCGCCCTCATGGGCCCAGTGAGGGAGGAAGGCCCCCAGGCTGGTGCTGGAGGCGATGTATGGATACCGGTCAGCGGTGATGTCGAGGCCCCGCGCGCGAGCCTGCTCCACCAGGTTAATGGCCTCCGGAAGCTGATGCCAGTAGGGACGACCAGCGGACTTGAAATGGGCTATCTGAGCTGGCAACCCTGCCTTCTCAGCGATCTCGATCACCTCTCGGATGGCATCCAGAAGGGTTGCTCCCTCGCCGCGGATATGGCTGAAGTAGAGGCCGGAGTGACGGGCTACGACCCGCGCCAGCCGGATGATTTCCTGGGTATCGGCATAACAACCAGGGGGATAGATGAGACCTGTGGACATACCAAAGGCCCCTTCCTGCATAGCCTGGGCCAGCAAATCCTCCATCATCGTCATTTCCTCAGGTCTGGGTGGACGGTCTTCCCAACCCATGGCTGCCACCCGCAGCGTCCCATGCCCTACCACCGGCACCACGTTAACGGCGACCCCCTCTCGCAGGTGATCGAGATACTCCCCGAAGCTGTTCCATTCCCAGGTGAGCCAGGGTTGGTCGGCAGATGCCTCAGCTATCACTTGTTTACGCCGGTCGGGGTCCGACGGCAAGGGTGCAGGGCTGCTGCCGCACATCCCAATCACCTCCGTGGTCACCCCCTGGCGGATCTTGCTCTCAGCTCGCCGATTGCCGGGCAGGGTCCAATCAGAATGGGCATGCATATCAATGAAGCCGGGGGTGGCCATCAATCCACCGGCCTCGATGGTCGTCCTGGCCTCCGCTGCGCTCAGCTCGCCGATAGCAGCGATGGTATCACTCTCGATGCCTATGTCGGCGGTGAAGGGCGGCTTGCCGCTGCCATCCACCACCTGCGTCCCTCGGATCAAGATGTCGAACATGAACCCTCCTTCTCTTCATGTGTTGTTGTCGTTTGGTCGCTGACAGCAACGTTGTCATCGCTCTGCTCCGTTTCTGCACTGTTCATACCCGTAAGACAACATCAGCATGGAGTATAGCACAAGGGACCATCGCTGTCAAAGGTTTGAGGTATACTCCAGTTTTGAGGCAAATGTCATTGCGAGCGGGCGTCCAATGGCTTGTCGCCTGCATAGCAGCGAGACCGATCACAGCTCTATGCCTGACATGCCAAGTGGAGCGAAGCAATCTCCCGCCAGCAATCATCTGCAACGTCCGGAAGGGATTGCTTCGTCACTTCCCTGCTGGTCAGGGCTACTGTTCAGGCCGGCCACAGCAGTGGTGAGACAACGCCGACCGCTAGATCTGTTCCTCGCAATGACAGAAACGCTTATTTCTGGCCCAATGAGCGGCATCACGGTGTCATGCGCAGCTCGCAATGACGGGTTAGGCCGGCCCTCGGCCTTGCCCCCAAAGTGAAATACACCTAAGGGTTTGTTAATGCCAGCGAAAGGATGTATAATGATCGGGGGAACTTCCCCTGCGGATTCCACGTCTTTGCAAATGGATGACGATGCTGCGGA
>CAZRSI010000175.1:0-5583 GCA_964602575.1 uncultured Anaerolineae bacterium | reverse complement strand
TTGTCGAAAGAGTACTTTGTTGGTCGGCGGCTTCGCTGCTGCCCAACAAAACTCCTTTTCACCAGTGGTTTAACCGATTACTGTAGGCGTCGGGCTGGGTGTAGGCGTTTCGGTCGGTGTCGGGGTGTGCGTCGGCGTCGAGGTGGATGTAGGCGTAGGCGTCGGAGCTGTGTCGAAGATAACCTTCAATTCGTAAGCTTTGCTTGGGTCGTAGCGATTCTGGACGCTGTAGATTCTGAGGTAGTACCTGCCCGTTCGTGTGGGATCGTGGGTGATGCTAATAGAGCTCTCGCCGGCCAGGTTCGCATCCGCGACTAGGCGGGTGTAATCAGCGTCGTAGAGATCGAGACCATAGGTCATATTGTCAGGGTCAGGGATCGTCAGCTTCACCGTGATAGGGTACGAAGTCTGGACGTTGAACCAGAAATAATCCAGGTCGGAACTCGTGCCGATAGAACCAAAGTACGGTTCACCAGAGATTATCGGATACGCGGTCGAGAAGGAGTTGTTGGGTTCATAGAGATCGACGACCAGGGTAGGCGATGGCGTAGTGGTGACGGTAGGCGTGCGAGTAGGTGTCGGGGTGCGCGTCGGCGTAGGGGTGATGCTCGGCGAGGGCGTGGGTGTGGGCACGACCTCCTTGACAGTTATCTGGTACGTCTTATCCGGGCCATGCTGGTAGCGATTGTCAATGGACACGAGGGCAATGCCATCTTCATCGGCCTGGAAGATGATCTCCGAGGCCAGGTTGCCAGGACTGATGTCGTCGTTGGCGCAGTTGGGAGGATTACAGTAGCGGGCGATTTTCGGTGTCAACCCCACAGAGATCATGGTATCCACACCTATGGCCAGATCGTGGGTGTAGACATGGTACCACCTCCCCTTCTTGACCGGGAACCACACCAGGTCGAAATCCTCGTCGGGACAGAAGGTGTGGGTCTGGGTCTCGCCCAGTGCAATGGGCTTTTGCTGCCCCACGATGTCATCGGGCTCGTACTGGTCTCTGCATCCGGGCGGCAGTGGCGTGGGACCCGGCGGTGTACTGGTGGCCGTGGGTGGGAGGGGTGTCGGCGTCGGAAGTGGCGTGCTCGTCGGCGGCACGGGAGTGGCAGTAGGAGGCGGCGCAGGCGTGAACGTGGCGGTAGGTGGCACCGGAACAGAAGTCGCTGTAGGAGTCTCGGGCATGGGGGTGGCCGTGAGCACACCAACAGGAGTTTCGGTGGATATCTCAGTAGGCGTCCCGGTGGGTATTCTGGTCGGGGTCTCGGGGGGCACCGCGGTCGGCGTGGGTGTGGCGATAATTCCAGCGGTGATAATCATAGGCGGCTCCTTAAGGCCGGAAACATCGTCCAGGCAAGTTAGACAATCCTTGGGCTCCTGGTATATGAGGTCTACCTGGTCAGCGGGGACCTCATACACGCTAGGCTCCCACCGGCCCTCCACCTGACGGGTCTGGTGAGGATAGAACACGTAGTACTTGTCCTTCCTAGCTAGTAATAGCCGCAAGCACAACGGCGACTCTGTTATCCCCGACTGCAAGGACACCCTGGTTAGCAAGCCTTTTTCATATAGGCTAACTATGGGAAGGGATCCCCCATCGCACATATCCTTCTGAGCATAAAGTCTTCCGGCCTGGCTCAGGAATGTGGGAGTGGCGATCAGAATCAACCCCAATGACAATACGGTTAGTCTCCGCTCCCAGGATGTGAGAGGATGAAACTGACCGAACAGGCGGGACCTCTTGGCAAAAGCCAGGATATTCGCTATCCAGGAAGACGAGGGTCCAACCCTTTGCAAACCTTGGCAGAGAAGCCGGTAGAGAATCCAGAGAGGGATCAGGAAAATTGCCAGAAAAGCCAGGAAGAGGATTCTCTCCACAAAAGAGGAACTTGAAAGAAACCCTCTCAGGACTTGAAAACTGGTTCTCGTTGGAATCGCCTCTCTGATCAGCCACTCGCCAAGGGAAATTAACCGGGGAAAGACCAGAACAAAAACCACCAGACAAATCACGAGCGGCACGATAATGCCAAACCTCGCAGTCCAGGAGACCTTTTCCTTGGAGAAGATTCGATCGATCGCGTAGGCGAATAGCAGGAAGAGAAGGGCAATAAGGCCTAACACCATGAAAACATAAACAAAAAACGACAGCACTGTCAGGAAGAACTCCAGGCTCAATCCCACTACTTGCCCACCTTGGACAAGGTAACTCCAGGAGAACAGGTTGAGATCCAGTCTCCAGGGAAGGCCAAACTCATCGAAGTAAGCAGCTTTGTAGAGCCATCCCCAAACGCACAGCAGGTCTATCACAGCCAGAGCAAATAGGAGGATGGACACAGTGGTGAGTAATCCAGACCTGCGCTCAGAGGCAACCAAGGGTTCCTCTTCTCTGGCTCGGCGAGTTAGCTCCATTTGCATGAAGTCAACGCCAGCCAGGTTTGCACCTTCCATTTCGGTGCCATCGAGTTTCGCCCCTCGCAAGTTGGCGTTTCTCAAATCGGCCCAACTCAGGTCTGCATGGGTCAGATCGGCCCAGCGAAGATCAGCCCCTTGCAGGACAGCTCGAGAGAGGTCCGCGCCTCGCAGGTTCGTCCCCCGCAAGTCAGCATTCCGAAGATCGGCCCTGGTCAGAATGACGCCATGCAGGTCACACCCGCTCAGGTCCATGCCTGCCAGGTCCTGACCTGCCAGGTCGAGTCCCTGTGGCCCTCCCCTTTCCGCAATCAGCCTTAACAGAGTTTCTTTGTTTAGCTTCATGACTCTCTCTTTTCGGGGCCTTGCTCAGCCCATATGTTGTGCCTATTATGTCATTTTTTCCCGAATTTGTCAATTGGGAAGCGGACTGTCATTCTGCGGACATTGTCCCCCTGCACGTTGGGCAGAATAGCAAGCACCAGAACGCTGATGTCATCGGAGGGGCGCCCTCGGTCCAGCTCCACGGCTCGCTCCAGGATCGCATCCGCCATCGCCTGTACGTCCTTCTCCTCCCTGGTCAGCAAATCGGCGACAAACTGAACCACATCCAGTTGCTCCCCATAGCGCTGTCCCGCCGAGAGCACTCCGTCGGTGAAAACGACCAACCAGGTATGGAGGGCAATGGGCAGTTCAGTGATGACCGGCTTGGTTCCGGGGTAGATGCCTATAGGCTGGCTCGGAGCATCCAGAGTTCGCACCCCCTGCTGGTCAGCTATAATGACCGGACAGTGGCTATTGCGCGAGATGACCAGCGTTTTGGTCTCCAAATCCACCGAGACGATGTCGAGGGTGGCCGAGACCTTGCCCCTGCGATTGACATATAGATAATCGTGGGTCGCCCGGGCCGCCGCCCCATCCCGAACCCCTTCGGCCAGGAGCGAGATAGCCTTGCGAACCACCAGGTTGCTGATGGCCTTGGCCGCCCTGCCCGAGCGCTGCCCATCAGCCAACACCAGGGAGAGCCCACCACGAGGTCGCTCGATCACCTCCAGGGTATCGCCGCTTTCGCTGGTGGCGTATTTCTGAACCTTGGCGACAGCCGCCCGTACCTCCATGTTTGCGCTGTTATTATACCCCAGCGATGAATTTAGGTCAAAATTGATGAAATCCTTGTGTTTCAGCAACTTCGGTTCGCTCTGGGCTCAGGGGAACTTGGAGGAACTCGGAGGGACTGTTGAGTCAGCAATTGTTTCACCAAAGCGAGCGACTCCTCCCTCGTCCTCACCTCCCCTGCCGCCTGGGCTTCCCGCACGGCCTCCAGGAGTTCGCCGATGAGGGGGCCCTCTTCCAGGCTGAACTCTTCCATGAGGTCGTGGCCGCTGATGAGCTTGGGCGGAGAGACGACTTTCTGGTGGCGTTCATAATAATCGGCCAGCATGGAGGCCACGAACTCCACCCGTCTTTGCCAGCGAGCCATCTTGAGCCCCGGTCCCCAGGTGGCCAGGTGATCGGCCAGGTAGAGGAGGAGGGTGTCCACCCCCGCATCGCCGGTGTCACGGAAAAAGCGGTAGACAGCACGCCGGGTGACCACTTCCTGCTCGGCGAGAAGGGGAGGGCGCATGTGGTTGGCCACGATGGTTTGGGCAAGGCTTACCTCCTTCCCGCCGAAGCGCAAACGCCGCAGAATGTGCCCTGCTATTCTCGCTCCCTCCTGCTCGTGGCCGTAGAAGTGTATCCTCCCTTCATCATCCATGCTCTTGGTGGCCGGCTTGCCCAAATCGTGCAACAGGGCCACAAATTTCAACAACGTCAGGCGTGTGCGGTCGCCGGAGATGGGTTGTGACAGGTGAGCAGCGAGCCGAGGGGAGAAAGGCCCCAGGCGACCACCAATCAAGGAAAGGGCATTGTCCCTCGCCCGCTTCCCCTCCAGACTCTCAACCACTTCCTCCAGCCACCTCACCGTCTCCAAGGAGTGCTCGAAGACATCCAGATAGTGAGGCTCCGACTGTTCTACCCCCCTCAGCGTTCCGAGTTCAGGTATGATGGCGGTCAGCAAGCCAAGCTCGTCCAGGTAGCGCAGGTTTTGCGCGGCGCCCGGCAAGTCCAGAATCTTGGTCAGCTCGTCGCGCACCCTCTCGGCGGAGACAGTGGTGATCAAGGGAACGGCTTGGCGGAGCAGCTCTTCGGTTCTTTGCTCGATGCTGGCTCCCATCTCAGCGGCTATTCGCACTGCTCGCAGGGTGCGCAAGGGGTCATCGCGAAACGCCGTCTCCGAGACAACCCGCACCAGGCCGAGCTGGAGGTCTTGCTGGCCGCCATAGGGGTCTATGATGCAGGATTCGATATCTGCTATGTCAATAGCCATAGCGTTTACGGTGAAATCCCGTTTGGAGAGGTCGGCGATGATATCGTCGCCCTGCAACCGGGCAAGGTCAATGAACAGGCGTTGGCCGTCCGCGTCTCGGGTCACCACGCGGCCTGTGCCACGCTCGTCGTCTAGGAGCACGAAAGCACCTCCGACGCGATCCGCCACCTGGCGGGCCAGTTTCACCGCGTCGCCCGCCACGGCGAAGTCAATGTCGTGGCTGGATCGACCCCGCAGCCAGTCCCGCACGCAGCCGCCCACGAGGTATGCTTTAACGGAGCGCCTCTGCAGGAAGGCGCAGACTTGTTCTACAATTGAGCCCTTGGGGACGATTTCCGGGTTCAAAGTCGCTTCTCCTGGCAAGAGCATCAAACGCCCTCAGTAATTGACGTTTGACGTTTCACGTTTCATGTTTGACTTTACAGGCTCGCCTTCGCTAGAGACAAAGATGATCACAGGCTCCTCCCTGGGCCGGTTGCGCTTGGCCAGGCGGCAGGCTTCCTCGGGAGAGAGGCCCACCCCCGCCACTCGTCCCCGCACGATGGCGATCCACCGCCCCGCGTATGGAGCCAAATCCAGCCCCTCGGTTGAAGCAGCCACTCGAACCGACTCCCGTCTGCAAGCTAACCACGAATCCTCAGCAATTGCCTGTAATGATAAGCCAAAGCGGGGGTTTTGTCAAGGGATGGAGAGCCGTGGGGCCTGCGCAGCAGGTCGGGGGGTGTGGGGTGTCCCCCTGCGCAGTTATTTAGTACCGCATTGCGTATGTTCGTGGCGTTTTTCTGCTCTGGGCGGGCCTTAGTCCA
>CAZRSI010000174.1:0-5594 GCA_964602575.1 uncultured Anaerolineae bacterium | reverse complement strand
GCCGACCTCATCCAAAATGCGCAAGGTGCCGCCTTTCAGGATCTCAAGCTGCTCCCGGGTCAGTAGTTCGGTCTTGAAGGGTGAGGTAAAAGGTATAATGTCAGGAGTTTCGGAGTACACAGATGTCTCCTTGAGTTCGTTAAGCTGTTGTGTGTGTTGGATCACCAGATCCAGCGGAAAAAGCCTGGTTAAAGCCCTTTGTTCGCAAGGCTGCCCGCCGATAAAGTCGGCGGGCTACGAGGCTATGCCCCATCAATGGAGCTTTTCGGCTTGGGAGAGGTAAAGAGAGCCCGACTTCATCGGGCATCGCTCCGTAGCTGGGCGACTTCATCGCCCAGCGATCGCTCAGAAGCAGATTGCAGTTACCCAGTTGTTTCAGATAGCACTTTGTCCGCTTCGGCCACGATGGCCTCGATCTTCTCCACGGCTCCGGCGGGCAGCGGCGGTGGCCGATGGTTATGCAAGATGTCCAGCGCCTCCGCACGAGCCAGTTCCAGCATCGTTTTGTCCGCTGGAGGCCACATGGGTACATACTCGCGCCAGGTGAAGGCACGGGTCTCGCGCTGACTCAGATAGTGCCCGCCGATGCCAACACGTTCGATCAGGTCAACCTGGAGATGCTCTTCGTCCACCAGAATCGGCTTGACCATGATTTCAATCTGGTGGGCCAGGTGGTTGTCCAGTACCATCTTCTCCAGCGAGAGGATTTGGGCGGATCCCAACAGTCCGATGCTGTAGATCTCGTCCGCGCCGGCCAGATAAGCCAGCAGGCAGGGAGCAGTGGCTTCGTAGCCGTACTCTGCATCGAGTTCATGGGATGAAGTATCAAGACCGCCCAGGTTCACCGGTAGGTTGTAGAAGCGGGCCAGTTCACGGAGCCCAAGCTGCAGGCCTTGCTCGTCTGCGCTGCCGCCATAGCGCCCGGTATGCATATCCAATTGCGAGGCTCCAGTGCCGTAAATTATGGGCGTGCCAGGGTTGACCAGTTGGAACAGCACCAGGCCGCTGAGGAATTCGATATTGTGGAGCAGGATGGTGCCCGCGATGGTCACCGGCGAGGTGCCGCCGGCCAGCGGCATGGGATAGACCAGGATCGGCACTCCCAGTTTGGCCAGCTCGATGCAAGCCTCGGTCATGGGGCCGTCGTGCATCAGCGGCGAGATGGTGCAGTCCACCACCGAAAAGATAGGGCGGAACTCATCGCCCTCTATGACGGCTTTGGCCATCTCGACGATGAAGGGCACCTGTCCGGCATGGAGTACGCCCGTGCGCACGTGCTTGCTGGTGCAGGTGAAGGCCAGAGCGAAGTGGCGGATGGTGCGCAGGTGAGCTGGCACATCATTGGCAGCCACCATCACGTTCACGATCTCAACTTTGTCCAGGGCGTCGGCGAAGAGCAGCCCCCGCCTGAGGTCTTCTAGCGTGGAAGGGCGGCGCTCGCCGGTCTCCAGGTCAATGGCCTGGGTACCCTGGCTGTCGGTGGTGTGGTGCGGGCGGCGGCCATCCAGTACTACGTTGCGGGCTGGATCGCGGGCGTTCAGCCTCACCACTCTCGGTGCTTGTTGCAGCGCCCACTCGACCAACTCGCGCGGCAGGCTCGCCCAGGTGCGCTCGTAATCAACCGGGCAGCCTGCTTTCTCCAGAACCTCCAGCGCTCGTGGCGTCTTGTATTCAATCCCTACCCGTTCCAATAGATCGAGGCTGTGCTGGTGAATGAGCTCGACCTCGTGGCGGGTTAGGGCGGGTGTCAGTGATAGAGACATAGGAGCCTCGTATGATGTGAAACGTCAAACGTGATACTAATTCAGTTCCCGGTCTGCGGCATCCAAGATGCGAGTCAGTTCAGCTTGCTTGGCTCTCTCCAGCGGCTGCGGTTGGTGGTTGTCGAGAATCCACTTCACTTTCTCGCGGGCGACCTCTAACGGATCGCGGTACTTGCCGTCTGGACCGATCTGATGGGGTAGGGCAGGCTTCATGGTCGTGCGCATGTGCTTGCGGGTATGCTTTTGGGCCAGGAAGTGCCCGCCAGGGCCCACAGCGCGGATCACATCCAGGGCCAGCGTCTCAGGGTTGACCTCCATATCCATGAGAGCATACCTGGCCCGGTGGTAGATGTCGTCATCCAGGATGATGGCCTCAGGATATAGCAGGGTATAGGTCTCGTTCAGGCCGATTCCGGTCACCCATTCGGCGCCGGTTAGGCCAACCATGAACGGGTCCAGAGTTACCTCTACGGCGGACTGCCAGGTGCCAGGCTCGCTGGAGTCGGTGCCGAAAGCGCCGGCCAGGGTGGGCATTCCCCAGTGGTGGGCTATTTCCACCGGCGCGAAGCGGTGGCGGCTGTCCAGCGGGTAGCCCACGTAGGCGCCGGTGCGGGGGTCGGCCCAGGCGTGCATGATGGAGTGGAAGACCGGAGCCCCTGGATGGGCAAGTTGCATCAGCACTGTAGCGCTAATGACCTCGGCATCGGCCATGGCCAGGGTGCCGGCGTAGGTGGCGGGTGCCGTGGTGCCCAGGGTGGGCATGGCCAGGAAGCCGACCGGAATACCTGCCTCAGCCAGGGCCAGCGCCCCCTCGATACCCTCCTTGTCCTGGGCCAGCGGGGCGATGGTGCAAATGACCACTGAGAACACGGGGCGGCGGCGCAGCTCGTCTCGGTCTCCCGCGATCACCGTTGCCATCTCAATGGCGTAGCGAGCTAGATCCTCGCCCATCAGCGTCTCGCTCTGGACATGCTTGACTGTGTTGTTCCACGAGGCATCCAGTTCGTGCAGCGGCGCCGTTTTGCCACAGTCCTGAGCACTGACCATAGGCCAGTAGAAAGCTATGGAAGAGAGATAGTCGCTCACGCGAGCCATGCGCCCCACATCAGCCTTGCACGAGGGCCGTCGCTGGCGAGTTTCGAAGTCGATAGTCTCCACGCCACACCCGTCGGTGGTGAAATAGGTGACGCCATCCTCAAGGTGAAAATCGCACCTCGGGTCGCGCGCGCCCACCTGGAAGTAGCGTGGCACAGTCTCCATCGCCTTGTGCACCAGGTCCCTGGGAATCTTAACGATCTGCGTATCGCGGTCTACCTTGGCGCCGTGGTCGGCAAAGATAGCCAGCGCTTTCTCTGAGGGGAACCTCACGCCAATTTCCTCAAGAATCCGGAGCGTAGCTTTCTGCAGTTGGTCCAGTTGCTCCTCGCTGAGGAACCGAAGTCTGTACGTAGCTCGAATTGGTTCTATGGATGGGCGTTCGTTCATATAGCGTTCCATTAGCTCATTTTCCGCACTTGCTGCCATCTTGCTTGCTTTAAGGGCGTCTCGCCCCGTCTCAGGCTGAAAACAGGGCGGGGACACCATACGCATCAAGCTAAGAGGGCAGCCTGCGGGAAAAAGGTTGCTGGCCAACCCCACCGTGGCATGACCCTCCGACCTTCAGCCAATCACCCAATTATTTTCTGAAAGTTCATAACGGGATTCTTGAGCCCGATTTCATCGGGTAGATCCGCAATTATTACACCTCCCCCGCCTCCGTCAGCACTTTAAATGGATCAAGGGCATCCCGCATACCATCGCCGATGTAGTTAACCGATATGATGACCAAGAAGATCATCAAACCGGGGAAGATAGCCAGCCAGGGGTGCTTGGCCAGGTGTTCCTGGGCGTTGCTCAGCAGGTTGCCCCAACTCGGGGTGGGAGGCTGGATGCCGAAGCCCAAGAAGCTTAATCCCGACTCTTGCATGATGGCGTATCCTATCTCCAGCGTGGACTCGACGATGACGGGGCCAACGGCGTTGGGCAGAATGTGGCGGGTCATGATCCTGAAATTTCCCGCTCCCACAGAACGAGCGGCGGTGATAAAGTCCATCTCTCGAATGGTTAGAAAACTTGCCCTCACCAGACGAGCTACCGTCATCCACGAGAGCAATCCGATTACCAAAGCGATGGTCACGGGGCTGCTTCTCTTTAGAAGCGGTATCTCAACTTCATGTAGAATAACGCTCAACAGGATCAGGACGAGCAGTGAGGGAAGGGTCAGCGCGACATCGGTGATCCGCATCAGGAGATTGTCCACCCAACCGCCAAAGTAGCCAGCCACTGCTCCTATGGGGATACCAATAGAGAGCGAGATGGCCACTACCGTCACACCCACCAGCATGGAAACCCGGCCGCCGTAAAGGACGCGGGTGAGCATATCCCGCCCCAACGGATCGGTCCCCATGGGGTGTTTCCAGGAAGGGGACTGCAAGCGGTTGAGTATCTCTGACTTCTCCGGATCATAAGGGGAGAAGCCGGCGAAGATGATAGCCAGTATCACGAGGCTCAGTACAAACAGGCCAGCCATGGCGCCGGGGTGGCGGCGGAACCGTCGCCAGACGTCAGCCACCAAGCCTTCGGAGCGATGCTTTGTGCTGTCTAGCCAGTCTATAGTCCCTTGTTCCTCTGTGTTGCCGGAAGCTCTCATTGTGGTTTCCTTAATCGTAATGGATCCTTGGGTCCAGAAAAGCATAGAGGATGTCTGCCAGCAAGTTGGAGAGGATCATAATGCCGGCCGAGATAACCAGGATAGCCATCAACATGGGGTAGTCACGCAGGAGCGCGGCCTGGTAGTACAACCGTCCCATGCCGGGCCACGAGAAGATCATCTCGATGACGACTGCTCCGCCGAAGAGATAGGGCAAATCAAGGGCAAACATCGTCACCAAGGGAATAAGCGCGTTTTTGAGTGCGTGCCGGCCCAGCACTATCCGCTCGTGCAGGCCCTTGGCCCGCGCGGTGCGGATATAGTCCTGATGGATCACATCTAGCATACTGGAGCGCAAAAAACGGGAGTACCAGGCTATCCAGCCCAATGCTTGTGTCGTGACGGGCATGATCAGATGCCGAATCCGGTCCCAGATTGAGAAACCGGCCTCCAAGGTGTACATGCCGCCGGAGGGAAGAAGGGGCTGGCCGGTAAAAGGATTGTTCAGGGTGGCGTAGAAGATCAGGATCAAGATCAGCCCAAACCAGAACTCGGGTATAGCCTGCCCGGCGAAGGAAAAAGTGGTCACGGCGATGTCGAAGAAGGAGTACTGCTTGACCGCAGAAACCACACCTATGGGGATCGCGAGGATGAAAACCACGACGAACGTGACGCCCATCAAGTAAACTGTGTTTGGCAGCCGATCCATGATCTCACCCAACACTGGCCTGCGAGTGCTGAACGAGAAGCCAAAGTCTCCCCGCAGGATGCCTTTGCGCGTGCCGTAGCTGTCGGCGATGCCATCGCCATCGACGTCAACCCTCATCCAGTCATTGCCGATCAACCAAACCACGTACCGAACTGGCAACGGCTTGTCCAGGCCAAACTGACGCTTGAGCATCTCGCGCTTTTCCGGTTTCATATGTCGGGAGCGGCTAAACCCGGCCAGCGGCCCGCCGGGAGTGATGTTGACCAGGAAAAACAGCAGAATGCTGATCAGGAATAACATTGGGATGGCTTGCAGCAAGCGCCTGACTACATAACGTCCCATATCACCTCCAATCCAATGCTGTGGGCCTGTGGGGGGGCGGCTTAAGCCGTCCCCCCACAGCACTTTTTTAATCCACGACCTTCCAGTCGGC
>CAZRSI010000173.1:0-5647 GCA_964602575.1 uncultured Anaerolineae bacterium | reverse complement strand
GAGGGGTATCCCCTCAATCCCACTTTTTCCTCCTCAGGGTGGGGCTAAATGGGCCAATGCCCCACACTGGCGACGAGAAGAGGGGATATTGGGGGGACACCCCCCGGCCTGCTGCGCAGGCCCCGTAGCAAGGCAAGTGGTCTAATTGGGGCAAATGTGCTATAATATGCCCACCGATTCGAAATCCCTTGCTGGAGGTAAGAATCCTATGCTAGGTATAAAAGTAATTTCCAGGACGGAGACTATTCTCTGTCTGTGCATTATCGGTGGGCTGCTGGTACTGCCCCTGCTCAGCGGTTGTGGTCCTACCCCCACTCCTACTCCCACACCTACCAAGACCTTCACACCGCTACCCACTCCTACCTCACCACCTACAGCCACGCCCATGGTGCCTCCCACAGCCACTCCCACCGTGCCGCCCACAGCCACGCCTGCCCCAACCGCCACTTTCACTCCCATTTCCGTCCAACTCCCTACACCCACCAATACGCCCCGGCCCCCGGCGACCGCAACACCAACACCTGTACCATCGCCCACTCTGGAGCCGGAACCAACACCGTTGCCAGTTGATGTTTGCCCCCTCACTGGGCAGGGGGTGAGCGATGTCGCAGTCCTGGAGCGACGACCCCTGGCGGTGAAGATCTCCAACTTTCCTCCCATAGTGCGTCCGCAGGCGGGCCTGAGCTTCGCCGATGTCGTCTTCGAGCACCTGTCCGAGGCCGGACTGACACGCTTAACCGCTGTCTTCCTTAGCAAGGATGCAGAAAAGGTGGGGTCCATCCGTAGCGCTCGCCTCATAGATTTGGAGATTCCGGCCATGTTCAAGGCCATTTTCGCTTACTCCGGGTCCAGCGGCGGGGTGAAGCAGAAGATCATGGGATCGGATTTCTTCGACCGGGTCATATCCCCCGATTTTGGGCACCCCGGCTTTTATCGTATACCCAGCGAGGGCAAAGCCTACGAACACACCCTCTTCAGCGATACATATACTCTGTGGGAGATCGCGGAGGAAAGGGGGCTAAATCAACGGCAGGATCTCTCGGGTTGGACTTTCTCCGAGGAGCCACCTGAGGGAGGCACCCCAGCCACGTACATCGAGTTCCTTTACACGCCTAAGTATGCTTCAGCCGAGTACCAATATGACCCAGGACGTGAAGCTTACCTGCGTACCATCTTCGGGGAACCTCACACAGATGAGTTGACCGGTAAGCAAATCGTTGTCAGAAACGTGGTAGCGGTCTTCGCCAACCATGTGGAGACGGATATTGTCGAGGATAGCACTGGGCCCCGGATCTATTACTCCATCGAGATTCAGATATGGGGAGAGGGCCGCGCCATAGTCTTCCGCGATGGCAGGGCTTTTGAGGGCAAGTGGGTCAGGCCGCAACGCCATGACCTGATTCGCTTTGTGGACCGTGCAGGCAATCCTATCCCCCTGAAGCCGGGCAACACCTGGATACAGGTAGTGCCCCTGGATTTCGAGGTTGGGATAAGGTGAGGGTCAACAGGCTCAGGTGCGACGCATTTACACAAGTGCGTCGCACCTGATGAGGAGTGATTATGGTAATCACCAGGAGAATAGGGTTGAGGACCCGGGGGAACTGTCATATCATTGACATAACCAGAGAGGTGGCGCAGGAGGTAGCCGATTCGGGCCTGAGAGATGGTATAGTTATCATCTTTGTACCTGGCTCGACGGGGGGAATCACCACCGTGGAGTACGAGTCGGGTTTGCTCTCCGATCTGCAGGATCTCTTTGATCGTCTCGTTCCTTCCAACATCCATTACCAGCACAACCTGCGCTGGGGCGACGGCAACGGACATTCTCACGTGAGGGCTTCGCTCCTGGGCGCCTCCCTGACGGTCCCTTTCGTGGACAAGAAGCTTACCCTGGGTACCTGGCAGCAGATTGTCTTCATTGATTTTGACAACCGCCCTCGTTCGCGAGAGTTGGTCTTGCAATTGATGGGTGAGTGAGAGACTATATTGTGAACGCCTTGACAAGGATGCCGTAAACGTTCAAGCGGGCAACGAATCTCGAGCACCTCACGTCGATGGAGTCCAAGTTTGCTTCCGAAGTGGCCCATGCCACGACGGGCGTGAGCCGGGCGGAGTGCAACGAAATAGTCAAGAGGTTGCTGGCCAAGTACGAGGACAGGCTGGACGACCTCCTCGCGGGAAGAAGTTCCGGGAATGCTACAATTGGGGTTCGATAGAGCCTTGCCAGGAATACGTTGACCTGTACGGCAGGATCAAGGAGGAGTTGACAAGCTACGGCTTGAAATTCAAATAAAGGAGGTCAGAATTATGGTTCCTCAACTGAGCAAATTGGATTTTATGAAGGAGTATGATCAGTACGTCGTCACGAGCTATGGTAAACCGTTCCCGGGCATAATCATAGATGAGGCCGAGGACGTCTACGTGACAGACATAGAGGGGAAGAGATATCTTGATTTCTGGGCTGGGATAACTGTAACAGCCATTGGGCACAGGAATCCCAAGGTTCAAGAGGCTGTAAGAAAACAGATGGATAAGGTGGTACACTGTGCATCTCAATCCTACTACAGCCCTCCTGTGCTTCAGCTGGCCAAGAAGCTCGATGCCATATCCCCGACTAAGAAGCCCTGCAAGGCTACGTTTCACACCTCTGGGACTGAAGCAAATGAGGTAGCGCTGAAAATGGTCAAGAGATACACCAAGAGGCACGAAATCATCGCCTTGCAAGGCTGTTACCACTCTTGGGGATATCACTCTGGCCTGCCCGGAACTCCAACATCGTACTACCCTCACGCTGCCCCCGCTATCGGTCCGAGCGCCCCTGGCATATACTATGCACCATATCCATACTGCTACCGATGCCCCCTCGGTCTCGAATACCCCGGTTGTGACATCCAGTGCGCGAAAATGGTCGAGACCATTATAAACTTCTCAACCTCAAGGGATGTGGCCGGCCTCATAGCTGAGGTAATACAAGGGGTCGGCGGGATTGTAACCCCACCTGATGAATATTTCCAGGAATTGAGAAAGGTTCTCGACAAATATGATATACCCTTGATATTAGACGAGGTTCAGACCAGGCTTGGCATAACCGGAAAGATGTGGGGGTCCGAAACCTATAACGTCGAGCCGGATGTGATAACGACGGCGAAGGCGATTGCAAACGGATGGCCGCTATCTGTTACACTTGCGAGAAATGAGATAGCTGACTCTCTTGAAGCCGGTGACCACTATACAACCTTCGGTCACAATCCCGTTATGTGCGCTGCGGCCCTTGCAACCGTTGACTACGTCATCGAAAACAAGTTGTGGGAGAACGCGGAGAAGATGGGAAATCGGTTGATGAAGGGGCTGAAGGAAATGGAGAGTAAGTACGAGATAGTCGGCGAAGTGAGGGGCAAGGGCTTAATGATTGGAGTTGAGGTAGTGAGGGACAAAAAGACAAAGGAACCTAGTGGGGAACTCACGAACCTTATTCGTAAGTCATGCGCTGACCATGGTCTTATAGTGGGTAAGGGTGGATGGTGGAGCAACGTTATTAGAATTCAGCCTCCAATGACGATTAGAGAGGAGCACGTCGACGAGGCTCTAGAAACTCTTGAAAAAGCGGTAAAGGAAGCTGAGAAACAAAACAAGTAGGTTCGAGAAAACACCTTACGAAATCAACCCGGCTATTTGAAAAGCGTCTTAAGGGGAGAACGTCTTCCCTTGGTATATTCGTAATACGGAGGCAACTGCTACAGCTTGGCATGAATCCTTCGGTAGTTTAGGCTGGCAGCGGGCGACTAGCATATGTCCACGTGTAGGCCAATCGGATACGGTGGCTTTCATCTTTCGAGAATGCTTTTCAGGTTTGCATCTCAGCCGCATGAAACTACCGAAGGATTTATGCCGTCATGTGCTGGGCACCTGGCAGCAGAGTGTCTTTATTGATTTCGATAACCGTCCTCGTTCGCGAGAGTTGGTCTTGCAATTGATGGGTGAGTGAAAGATTAATCACAATTCGGCGAAGATTCGCTTTATCCTCTCCTTCTCACTTAGTATGTTTCCCTCCTCGTCCACCGCGTAGTTTGCCCCATTGATGATCCTGGTACGCACTTTTCCACAGGCGTAGGGGTTACCTTTGAGCTGAGGCGCGTCCAGGAGGCCGATTTCCACCGCCCTGGCCAAAGTATTGGGATCGGTCAAGGGGTCCTCGGCCTTACTGGCCCCGAGTTGTTGGATAGCCTCCACGATAATCATTGCCTCCTCGACGAGTTCGTCCTTGCGCCGCTGCACTTCCGGGTCCTTGGTCATGTCGGGCATGCCGTAGAGGCAGTTCTGGATGACTTTGGTGGCCATCTTACAGCTTTCGATAACCTCCTCAGGGGTGGCGGCATGGTCAGCCTCGCAGTAGCCCACCACGTGGACGATGGAGGGCCTGAGGGCCATCTGGAGGTAGACCGAGGCGGCGAGCTGAGCGCGGGCGTAATCGGGATCAACGGGGTAGCTCATCAAGCCGGTGCGGGTCTGGCGGATGATGTGGAAGTCCTCGTCGGCGAAGGACTCAGCTAGTTCGATCTGGGCTAGGGCCTTGGCCAGGTCCATCTTGTTGGACAGGTGTGGGGGGGTCTCGAACATGTAGGTGGTGATGTAGTCCCGCACCCCCATCTTTTTGGCTACGTAGGCGTAGATGTAGGAGTCGGCGCAAATGACGGCGTCGTGGGCGTCCCGCAACCCCCAATGATAGGGTTCGTTCCCCTCCACTGGGATGTTCCGCTCCCCGTGCCACTTCATCAGGGCCATGTGATCGCGGATGGATTCTCGTAAAGACAGGGGGCCTCGCCCGTCCATAACGTTGAACCAGAATAGGGAGGTCGCACACCAGGCATTGTTGATGGTGCGGCGTAGCAACTCCGCATAGCGTAGCAGGTCAGCAGTGCCTGAGTATGAGCGCATCAGGGGATAATTACCGCGTCGAGTGGCGGCGTAGAGGGTCCTCAGGTCATCCTCTGTGCGAAAAGGCACGCCCCCTGCGCCTTTGCGCTTTGGGTCCTGTCTCTCGGGGTGAAAGAAATTCTCCTGGGCATCCTGATCTGGTCCTAGGGACACCACATCCAACACCTGTGCCTCAGCGATTTTCTTAATGCCCTCCACCGTAGGTTGGATGGTCTCGGCGGGAATGCCGAAGTGATGGCGCAGAATGGGAAATGGAGCTTTCCATCGAATGCGCTCCACCGCCTCGCCGGGATAGTCCTCCTCCCTCATTTCCCCCCAGGGCTTGCCCTTGAGGTAGGCAATGACTGCCTCCGGTGGTTCCTCACCGCTGAATACAGCCTCGAAGAGGCCTGTCCGCCTGGCCACCTCAGCCACCGGTGGCGTCCCTCCGAAGACGAACCTCTTGTTCAGGAATCCCTCCTCCTCGCAGGCCCGCTTGAAGTCCTCCAACAGGATGGCTGCGTTCTCAGGGGTCAGGCGGTAGCTGACGGCCAGGATGTCCGGATCCACCTCTTTCGCCGCCGCCAGGAACTCGGCGATGGAGGTAGCTGGACCAGTGAACTCGGTGTGGTAGCCCTGCTCTTCGGCCATTCTCAGAAACTTTAGAATCCCAGCAACGTGAACACACTCGCCCAGGGCACCGCCAAGGATTTTAACTGCCATGTTTCTTCCG
>CAZRSI010000172.1:1955-5717 GCA_964602575.1 uncultured Anaerolineae bacterium | reverse complement strand
CACCTCCCTTGCACTTTCCTTGTGCCTGGGGTATAATCATAAATGCATTCAAACTAACTATTTCAACGACAGGATAGGTGTACTGATGTTGGTCCTGCACGGTAGTTGGCTGCTGCCTACACAGCCTACAGAATCCGGTCGCTTTCTGCTGTGGGCCGAGACCTCCCAGGCAGAGTTGCGCAAGCCACGGGGACGCCCCCGGGTGCTACCCCATCCTTTCGCTGCTCCGCCCGAGGCAGTGCGGCAAGGGGTCCTGCGCCTGGCCCCCCTTCCCGATACACCGGCCATAGCTCGCTTCCACCTACTGTTGCCCGCTGCTGGCAACCTGCCCCTCCCCTCTCCGCGCCTGGTGCATGACTGGGATGAGCTGACTAATGCAGCGCCCACGAGATTGCGTCGCTTCAAGCTGGAGGGCCTGGCCCTGAGCGCGACGGATGCCCTGGCCCTGTTGACCGCTCTGCCCGCGCCAGAGGTGCTGCCGCCGCCTCTGGCCCTTGGAGATGATCTGATGTTCTGGAGCACGGCGGCCCGCTTTGCCCTGGAGTTGCTGGCTGGCCAGCGCTACATACCGTCTATCGAGCAGGTGGACACTCAGACCTTCCATGCCCGCTGGCGTCCGGTCTTTGACCGGGCCGAAGACGCCAGCCGGCTGGCCCAACTGCTGCGAGCCATGCCGCCAGCGACCCGAGCCTGCTTGCCTCCCGGCGTGAAAGGCGAGCCACAGCCCGCCCCGGCCCATCACCTGCTGGAGAACTTTCTGACCACCGTGGTGGACGCCGCCGTGCGCGAATGGCATGGCCCTGCCTGGCGCACACTGCGAGGTGACGACGTGGCCGTGGCCTGGCTCAACGCCCTTTTCGCGGCCGATCCTACCGTCGAGGGTCCATATTTCACCCTCAGCACCCTGGCCAAGGCGCACAGAGCCTGGGTGCGCCAGTTGCAGGTGGCGGGCGATGCCACTTTTCGGGTGTGTCTGCGCCTGGGGGTGCCCGAGACCCCCAGGGAACCATGGCCGCTGGAGTTCCTGCTGCAAGCCAGCGATGACCCCAGCCTGTTGGTGCCGGCCAGTACGGTGTGGAAGGCCCGGGGCAAGACCCTAACCTACCTGAACCGGCGCTTCGAGGAACCCCAGGAGCGATTGCTTACTGCCTTGGGTTATGCCTCACGCATCTTCCCGCCTCTGGAACGCAGCCTGCGCCAGCGCCGTCCTACAGCGGCACACCTAAGCACCGAGGAGGCCTACACCTTCCTCCGCCAGGCGGCCCCTCTGCTGGAGCAGAGCGGTTTTGGTCTGCTGGTGCCCCCCTGGTGGAACCAGCGAGGTAGCCGCCTGGGCGCACGCCTGCGGGTGAAAAGCCCATCCACTTCGCCAGATGCATCCAGTGGTCTCCTGAGCATGAGAAGCCTAGTCAATTATGAGTGGGAGATCGTCCTGGGCGATCAGGCGCTGACCCGTGAGGAGTTCGAGGCGCTAGTGCGGCTCAAGATGCCCCTGGTGCAGATCCGGGGCCAGTGGGTGGCTCTCAACCCCGAACAGATCGAGGCCGCCATCCGTTTCTGGGAGAGACGACAGGCGGAAGGCCAGATGAGCATGCTGGAGGCGCTGCTGTGGGGTCTGAGCGCTGAGGATCAGGTGGACGGCCTGCCGGTGGAGGAGGTGAAGATCACCGGCTGGCTGGGCGAGCTATTGGAGCGGCTGAAGCGAGGCGAGCGGGTGATGGAATTGCCTCAGCCGGCCAGCCTGGCAGGAGAACTGCGTCCCTACCAGCAGCGCGGCTTCTCCTGGCTGGCCTTCATGCGTCGCTGGGGACTGGGGGCCTGCCTGGCCGACGACATGGGCCTGGGCAAGACCATTCAGAGCATTGCCCTCTTCCTCCACGATCGAGAACACAACGGACGAGTGCCGCCGGCTCTGGTGGTTTGTCCCACCTCGGTGGTCGGCAACTGGCAACGGGAGATCCAGCGCTTCGCCCCTAAGCTGCAATCCTTGCTCCATCACGGCCCCAATCGGGCCACCGGCCAGGATTTCCTGGATCAGGTCATGAAGCAAGACGTGGTCATCACCAGCTACGGCCTGGCCCGGCGCGACGCCGACCTGCTGGCCCAGGTGCATTGGAGCGTGGTGGTGCTGGACGAGGCCCAGAACATCAAGAACCCAGCCGCCAAGCAGACCCAGGCTGTCCGCCGTCTCCCAGCCGACTTCCGTCTGGCCCTGACGGGCACGCCTATCGAGAACCGCCTCTCCGAGCTGTGGTCTATCATGCAGTTCCTGAACCCTGGCTACCTGGGCTCACAGAAGCGCTTCCGCAAGCAGTTCGCCCTGCCCATCGAGCGTTATCGCGACCCACAGGCTACCGAGCGGCTGCGCCGGCTGGTTGGTCCTTTCATCCTGCGGCGGGTGAAGACCGACCCCACCATCATCCAGGACCTGCCGGAGAAGCTGGAGATGAAGGTCTATTGCAACCTGACGCGGGAACAGGCCACGCTGTACGAAGCCGTGGTGCAGGATTCCCTGAAGCAGATCGAGGAGAGCGAGGGCATCCAGCGCAAAGGACTGGTGTTGAGCACCCTGATGAAGCTCAAGCAAATCTGCAACCACCCGGCCCAATTTCTGGGTGACCGCTCCGAGCTGGCCGGACGAAGTGGTAAACTGGCACGGCTTACGGAGATGCTGGAGGAGGTACTGGCCGTAGGCGACCGCGCTCTGATCTTCACCCAGTTCGCCACCATGGGCGAAATGCTCAGAGTCTACCTGCAAGAGACCTTCGGTCGCGAGGTTCTCTTCCTGCACGGGGGCACACCACGCAAGCAGCGGGAGCGCATGATCCAGCGCTTCCAGGGCGAGGGGCATGGTCCGCCCTTCTTCGTGCTGTCACTGAAGGCGGGGGGCCTGGGTCTCAACCTCACAAGGGCCAACCACGTCTTCCACTTCGACCGCTGGTGGAACCCGGCGGTGGAGGATCAGGCCACCGACCGCGCCTTCCGCATCGGCCAGACCCGGGACGTGCAGGTGCACAAGTTCCTGTGCATCGGCACGCTGGAGGAGAACATTGACGCCCTCATCGAGAGCAAGAAAAGCCTGGCCGAGAGCATTGTCACCACCGACGAGAGCTGGCTGACGGAGCTTTCGACGGACGAGTTGCGGGAGATGCTGAGGTTGAGGCCGGAGGCGGTGGGAGAGTAAGGGCTCAGGGGAACCCTGGGGAACTGGGGGGATTTGGGGGAACTCAGGGGAGCTCAGGGGAACTCGGAGGAACTGAGGGGAACTGGGAGGTGTCGGATGCCGCGAGAGTATGAGGGGGCTGGTACGCAGACTTATCGGAAGCTGTATGGGTACAAGAAGATCATTGCCTGGCAGAAGGCCGATGACCTGGCGTGTATGATTCATGATCTGACAACTCGTTTTGGGCCAGGGTATTACCGTCTGGCGGATCAGATGCGGGGTGCAGCGGTATCGGTCAAGTCCAACATTGCCGAGGGCTACTGCCGGGCTGCGCTGGGGGACTACATCCGATTCTGCGAGATCGCCCGTGGCTCTCTGGGAGAGCTGGGTAGCCAGATCCAGGACTGTGAGCGGTGGGGATTGATCACGGGCAACCAACTTACCGAGCTATTGGAGCAATTTAGCGATGCCACGTTTTTCCTGGAGCGTTTGCTCTCAGGGTTGAAAAAGAAGCAGAGGGCGAAAGGATGGGACAGGAGCTTCGGCGCCAAAGAAGCTGGCATCGTCTACGTGGCAGAGGACGCCGACCAGCCATTTGA
>CAZRSI010000172.1:0-1855 GCA_964602575.1 uncultured Anaerolineae bacterium | reverse complement strand
CCAACCCGCCCCATCCCGGTGAAGGGGGGCATCAAAGCCCGCAGCCAGCGGGGAGCCATTGGCAAGAGTTGGTGGGCCAAGCGTTGGACGGCGGCGCTGAGCCGCATCATGGACTCCGGCCGACTGAGCCGGGGGCGCCGCTACGCCCGGCAGGGGCAGGTGATGGATATCCAAGAGCGTAACGGCGAGATCACCGCCAAGGTTCAAGGTACCCGCCGTACCCCCTATAAGGTGCGCATCCGGGTGAAGCCTTTGAGCGACGAGGAGTGGGAGCGGGTGCTGGACGTGCTGGCCGACCAGGCCATCTTCACTGCTCAACTGCTGGCCGGTGAGATGCCGGCTGAGATCGAGGAGGCCTTCGCCGCTGCTGGCGTCAGCCTCTTTCCGTCCTCGGCTCGGGAACTGGAGACCGATTGTTCCTGCCCCGACTGGGCCAACCCTTGCAAGCACATCGCGGCGGTGTACCTCCTGCTGGGCGAGGCCTTCGACGATGACCCCTTCATGATTTTCCGCCTGCGAGGCCGCACCCAGGAGCAGGTGCTGGAGGGGCTACGGGCCCGCCGCGGCGTCGAAGAGGAAGAAGTTGGCCCTGATCCCACTGCCATGCCTGCGGAGGAGACGGCTCCCGCGCCCCTGCCAGAGGATCCGGCCATCTTCTGGCGCCTCAGCCAAAGCCTGGATGACTTCCGCGTTCAGCCGAAGGCGCCCAAGATCCCCTTAAGCCTGCTCCAGCGGCTGGGCCAGCCTGGCTTCGCCCAGGTGAACCTGCGTTCCAGCCTGGGCGCCGTATATCAAGAGGTCACCCGGCGCGCGGAAGCCCTGGCCTTCGGTGAAGAGACCGAGGTGGAGGCAGAGTCAGCGTGAAGAACATCGTCTTTTTCGATCTGGAGACCCAGCGAAGCTTTCAGGAAGTGGGAGGCCGGCACAATATCCGCAAATTGGGCCTTTCGGTGGCGGTGACCTACTCCACAGCCGACGGCGGATATCACTACTACACCGAGGAGAACGTGGACGAGCTCATCGAGGAGCTGAAGGCAGCCGATCTGGTGGTTGGCTTCAACGTGTTGCGTTTCGACTACGAGGTGCTGCGGGCCTACACCGACTACCCCCTCCACCGGCTCCCCACGGTGGACATGCTGGAAGACATTTACCGAGTCTTGGGCTTCCGACTGAGCCTCGACGCCCTGGCCAGTGCCACATTGGGGATAACCAAGTCGGCCGACGGGATGCAGGCCATCCGCTGGTGGCGACAAGGGAGGACGCAGGAGCTCTTCGATTATTGCCGGCAGGACGTGGAGGTCACCCGGCAGCTCTACGAATTCGGCAGGCAGCACAAGTACGTGCAGTATCGGGACCGGCGATGGAGGGTGAGGAAGGTGCCGGTGAATTGGGGGCAACGGATGAACAGCGGATAAACGGATGGGGGCTCGATGTATCCGCTTATCTGCTCTCATCCGTTGTGGCAAATGAGGAGGATGGAGGATCTATGATTGACAACTACAATAAAGTGATAGAACTCATGCACAAGATGGAAGCCCAACTTCCCATCCCGGCGCGGCCGACCGGGGCACTCGTCCGCATGATGCGGGAGCAAGGAATCAAAATCCCTCGCGGTCAGAAACTGCAAATCAAACATGTGTTCTACGCGGGTGACGAGGGCGGTATTATGTGCGATGTGACCCTATCGGAAGATGCCAAAGAGGCCATCATTGTTTCCATCACCCACCTGCGAGTTTCCCCTCGTCATCCACTAGCGAAGGAGATTCGCGCTTATCAGAGGGAACGGACGAGAAGAATCGTGCAATCGGGAGGATCGAGCCAAGTGTCTCAGTTTACAATTCGTCCGCGCAAGAAG
>CAZRSI010000171.1:0-5734 GCA_964602575.1 uncultured Anaerolineae bacterium | reverse complement strand
ATCCCAACGGGTGAAACTGAGGACCAGGGAGGCGATCATCGGCCCGGCCACGAAGACGAGGAAACCGATCAGCCAGGGGGAGATGCAGAGGTAAAAGAGCAGGGTCTCGCGTCGGGCCTGCGTCCGCCTCCTTGGCACTCCCTGGGGCGCAAGACGAGCGCCTACAGCAGTCATGGTGATTTACCTCCAAGAGAGAAAGCAGGGGCGGGCTTGAGAAACCCGCCCCTACTGCTCGGTTACTCCTTCTCGGCCAGGCACGCATCCGCCTTGGCTGCAGCCTCGTCCATGGCCGCCTGAGCATCGCCTCCCTCGAGCAGGAGCTTCTCCAGGGCCTCCTTGAAGTTCTTCTCCACGCACTCGCCGAAGTACATGGAGCGGAAGCACGGCAGCGGATGGAGATACTCCAGGTCCTTCACGATGGGCCCATCGTAGGGGTCATCGGTCAGGCCTTGCAGTTCGGCGATGGGCTTAACAGCGGTGAAGGCGTACTTGGCGAACTCTTGGGCTCCCTCCTCGGCGGCAATGTACTTCAGGAAGGCCCAAGCGGTATCCTTGTTCTGGCTCTCGCTGTACATGGCGAAACCCGCCCAGCAGATGGAGTTGGCATGCTGTTTACCCTTGGGCAAGCCGATGGTGCCGAAGTTCAGCTTGGGGTTCTTCAGGAAGTCCTTCAGCGGCCAGCGGCCCGTCCACAGCATGGCCACCTTCCCTGTCTGGAAGAGGTCCACGCCTGCCAATGCCTCCAGATCAGCCCTGGAGGGAGCCACCTTGTACTTGTTAAACAGGTCCACGTAGAACTGGACGGCCCCTACCGTCTCAGGGCTGTTCATGTAGCCGGAGGTTGTCTTTCCGTCGGGACTGAGGATATCGCCACCGTTCTGGAACACGAAGGGCGACATGCCACGCCACCACAAGGGATCGCCCCAGTGGTCCGGCAACTGGATGCCCCACTGATCGGTCTCGCCGTCGCCGTCCTTGTCCAGCGTCAGCGCCTGGGCCTTGGCCAGGAAGTCGTCCCAGGTCCAACCCTCCTGGGGATACTCCACGCCGGCCTCGTCGAAGAGGGTCTTGTTGTAGTAGACGACCAGGGGGCTGTAGTCCTTGGTCATTAGGTAGGTCTTGCCCTCGATCTGGCCGATGGAGAGGACGCCGGGGAAGAAGACGTCGAGGTCTAGCGGGTTATCGCCGTTGATGTAGGGATCGAGGTTCTCGATGACCCCTTTCTGGACGAAGCGGGCGACATCGCCATCGCCGACCATGAAGATGTCGGGCGCGGTGCCGGCGGCGAACTGGGTCAGCAGCTTATCCCCGTATCCCTGCGGCACGGCCTCCAACTGCACCTTCACCTCTGGGTACTTGGCCTCAAAAGACTTGATGGCATTGTTCCAAGGCTCCAGTGCTGCGCCGCTTTCCCAGCTTCCGACCCGGATGGTGCCCCCGATCTTCGATGGGACAGGTGTGGCGGTCACTACCTTCTCGACCACCACCTCTTTCTCCACCTCAACGGTGACCGGAACCTCTTTCTCGACCACCACTGGCTTCTCGACCACCTGTGGTGTAGGGGCAGCGCAGGCCGCAAGCATGGTGGTCACTACGACGAGCAGGCTCAGAAGCATTTTCCCTTTCATTTTCTCCTTCTCCTTACCTGTTTTGCATTATCTGGCAGTTCTCGCTGCTGGCGGTTAATACAGCTTGTGCTTGCTCTATCACCTCCCCTCTCGGAAAGAACGAATTAGTCGGCAAGTAAGTAGCTGTGGCCTGCCTCCACTGTTCCCTATTGGCTTTCCGGCAGGTCAACGCGCACTTTCTTTCCCCGGTGCCAGAAGTTGAAGGCCAACCTGCGCCAGTGGGGCGGCAGGCGAGGGTTCAGGGTGTGGCCGTCGTCGGTTAGTTGCAGTCCGGCGAAGCCGAAGACCACCGCTTGCCACACCCCGCCGGCCGAGCCACCGTGGATGCCGTCGGCCGTGTTTCCTCGCAAATCCTCCAGGTCCGCCAGCGCAGCTTGCATGAAGTATTCGTAAGCTACCTTCGGCATCCCCAGTTCGCAGGCCAGGATGGCGTGGATGGCCGGACCCAGCGAGGAGCCGTGCGTATGGTCGGTGCGCGGCTCGTAGTAATCCCAGTTGACCCGCTTGGTCTCCAGATCGTAACGGTCTCTCAGCAGGTACAAGAGCATCAATACGTCCGGCTGCTTGAGGGCCTGCACCTGATTGGTGCGCTCGATCCCCAGCAGGGCCTGGATGGACTGGCTGCGGGGCTCCAAAGCCTGCCAGTCAATGTCCTCCAGCTCGAAGAAGCCCTCGAACTGTTCCATCAGCCCCGTCTCCGGGTCGTGCAGGATGCGCAGGCAACCGAGGATGTCAGCCCAGTGGGCCAGCCGCTGCGGGTTCAGGTCCAACCGCTCTTCCAGCTCGGCTGCCTTGTCGGGATGCTCGCGCCGCAGCCAGGCCAGCGTCTCCAGCGCCGTCTCCAGGTGCCACTGCACCATGCGATTGGTGAACACGTTGTTGTTCACGTGCTCGTGGTTCTCGTCGGGGCCGATGACATCGTTGATCTCGTAGCGATCGCACTCGGCGTTGTACTCTACGCGGCTCCCCCAGAAGACGGCGGTGTCGAGGATGATCTCGGCTCCGTAGTCGCGCATGAACTCGTCGTCGCCGGTGGCCTGCCAGTATTGCCAGATGGCATAAGCCACGTCGGCGGTGATGTGGAGTTGGATATCGCCGGTCCAGATGCGGACGAGCTCTCCATCCGGGCCGGGCACCCACTTGGGCGTGGTCTCGTCGCCGGTCAGGGCGCTCTCCCAGGCGTACTGGGCGCCTTCGTAGCCGTTGGCGCGGGCCTTTCGCCGCGCTCCGGGGAGGGTATGGTAGCGATACATCAGGAGATTGCGCGCCAGGCGCGGCTGGGTGAAGGTGAAGAAGGGGAGCATGAAGATCTCGGTATCCCAGAAGACGTGCCCTCGGTAGCCGAAGCCGCTCAGCGTCTTGCCGGGGATGCTGACCCGGTCGTCGTGCCGGGGAGCAGCGATAAGCAACTGGAACAGATTGTAGCGCACTGCTCGCTGCGCCACATCGTCCCCCTCGATGATCACGTCAGAAGCACTCCACACTTCGGCCCAGGCTGCCTCGTGCGCCGTCCTCAGGTCCTCGTAGCTCAATCCCTGTTGGAGCAGGGCCTCTAGCTTCTCCCTCGCCGCCTCGACAACGCCTCTCTGCTCCAGATCCCGTGAGGTGTAGATGGTCACCAGCTTGTCGGCGGTGATGGTTTGCCCCCGTCGTGCCTGGCAAACGGCGACCATAGAGGGGCAGTTCTGGCAGTCCATCACCCGCTCGGTCACCTCGTCGCCCCCAGAGATCGCCAAAGCGGCTGCCTGGCCCAGCTCGATGCCTGAGCGCCGCGTGCGGCTGTGCAGCCAGACCAGGCCGTCCTCGTTGCCCTGGTCTACCCAATCCCAGTGCACATAGCCGTCGTTGTCCACGTAGCCGTTGAGGCCGGCCCGGAACTCCAGCAAGCCGTCGAAATCGAGCGGAGTTACTCGATAGCGAATGGCCAGCACGTGCGGGTCGGCCAGGCTGGCGAAGCGCTCGATGTGGAGATCCACGGTGTGCCCGGCCGGGCTTCGCCAGCGCACACGGCGAGTCAGCAGGCCACGACGCATGTCCAGCGTCCGCTGGTAATCCAGCACCTCCCCGCGGTGCATCCCGAAGCGCTCACCGCTCACCACCAACACGAAGGGCAGCCAATCGGGGGCGTTAGCCAGTTCGGTGTACACCATGGGCGCATCGTCGAACACACCGTGGATCAACGTGGCCGGTCGGGCGCCGGGATACCCCTCCTCGAAGGCTCCTCGGGTTCCCAGGTAGCCGTTGCCGATGGTGAACACGGTTTCCTGGGGGTGGAGTCTTTCTGGATCGAACTCGATTTCGCGGATAAACCAGGTTTCAGGCTCAATACGTGTTGCGTATTGCGTATGGCGTATGGCAGACAGGATATCTTGCAGGTGGACGCCTTCCAGGCTGGGGAAGACGGCGTGGGCTGCACCAACTCGTTCCTCCGGCCCCAATCCCACGGTCCAGAAGCCTCCCGCCAGTGCTGCCTCCACTCCTGACGCCGCATCTTCCACTACGATGGCCTCGCTGGGCTTCACGCCCAGTTGCCGGGCGCAGTGGAGGAACAAATCCGGAGCGGGTTTCTGGCGTTGCACGCTGTGTCCATCGGACACGGCGTCCACGTAATCCCAGAGTTTCAGCCGGTCGAGGACGGTGCGAGTGTTCTTGCTGGCCGATCCTATGCCGATCTTGAGCCCTGCCCGGTGCGCTTCCTGCAGCAACTCCAGCGCGCCGGGCAGGATGTCGGCAGGCGTCATCTGCTGGATCAGCTCAACGTAGTAGCGGTTCTTGCGCGCCATCCACTCCTGCATCTGTTCCTCGGTTGCGGGGCGGCCGTCCAGGAGCAGTTCGAGGGAACGACGGCGTGGCACGCCGCGCATTGCCTCGTTACGTTGGCGATCGAAGGGGATGCCCAGTTCGTCGGCCAGCCGCTTCCAGGCACGATAGTGGTATTCCGAGGTGTTCGTCAGCACCCCGTCCAGGTCGAAGATGAGGGCTTTGATCTCCGCCATGATTCCCAATCCTACAGGCTACGCTATCATTCCTCCGCTGGACTCTCGTACGATGAGTTTGGGGGGCAACAGCACCTTTCGTTCCGCCAGCTCCTCCCCCCGGATGAGTTTAAGCAGCATGTTGACCACGCGCTGACCCACCTCGGCGATGGGCTGGCGCAGGGTGGTCAGTGATGGATGGAGATACTGGGCTGTGGGGATGTCGTCGAACCCGATCACAGCCACGTCCCGTCCGGGCTGGAGTCCCGCCTCGTAGATGGCATTCATGGCACCGATGGCCATCAAGTCGCTCACGGCCACAACGGCGGTGGGGCGACGATCGGGGGGCAGGTTGAGCAGGGTGTGCATCGCCCTTCGGCCGGAAGCCTCCGTGTGTTCAGTGCGGATGATCCAGGTGGGATCGGGAGGAATGTCGGCTTCCTGGAGCGCTTTCACATATCCCAGGTAGCGGTAATGACCGCACAGCGATTCCTCTGGCCAGGCGATCAGGCCGATACGGCGGTGTCCCAATGTCAGGAGGTGTTGCACAGCTTGGCGGACTCCTGCTTCACCGTCTACGTCCACGTAGGGGAAATCCCATTCCTCGTTGGCGCGGCCAAAGGCTACGAAGGGAAATCCGCTTTCCAGCAGATAGCGAACGCGCTCGTCGTCTTTGTTCGTTTCGGAGACAATGAAGCCGTCCACGCGCTCGCTGAGCATCAATTCTTTGTAGGGAACCCAGGGTTCGTTGTTGGGAGAGTGGGTGAAGGTTAGGATGTGGTATCCTTGGGCTTCGGCTGCCTCGGCCATGCTGTAGAGGAAGCGGGCGAGAATGGGGTGCCACCGGTCAGGGGGCACGTGGTGCCAACTGTATCCGATAATGCGGCTTTCCTGGGCGCGGAGACTGCGGGCGAGGGCGCTGGGGCGATAACCCAATTCGGCCACAGCGGCCAGTACTCGTCTTCTGGTCTCTTCGCTGACGGGCGCGCTGTTGTTGATCACGTAGGAGACGGTGGCTATGGAAACGCCCGCCCGTCTGGCCACATCCTTTATCGTCGCCAATGGAACCCCTCCGCTCTTACGGAGATTTCTTAAACGTTTAAACCAATGGCCACAAAAAAGAGCTACAGG
>CAZRSI010000170.1:1871-5741 GCA_964602575.1 uncultured Anaerolineae bacterium | reverse complement strand
GTTTGACGTTTCACGTCGGAGGTTTACCATGATCCCGCTTAAATTACAACTGCGCAATTTCATGTGCTACCGCGAGCTCGATTCCCTGGACCTCACCGGCATCCATCTGGCCTGCCTGGCCGGGGACAACGGCCACGGCAAGTCGGCCCTGCTGGACGCTATCACCTGGGCCCTGTGGGGCAAGGCCCGCGCCAAACGAGATAACGAACTGATCCACCTGGGACAATCCGAGATGGAGGTGGATTTCGAGTTCGCCCTGGGCGAGAACCACTACCGGGTCATCCGCAAGCGGGATAGCCGCGGGCGAGGACAGAGCTCGCTGGAGCTACAGGTGCGCGACGGCGACGTCTTCCGCCCCCTCACCGAACCTACCATCCGCCAGACCCAGGCCCGCATCAACAGGATCCTGCGCATGGACTACGATACCTTCATCAACTCGGCCTTCCTCCTGCAAGGACGCGCTGACGAATTCACCACCAAGCCCCCCGCCGAACGCAAGCGCATCCTGGGCGACATCCTGGGCCTGTCCCTCTACGACCAGTACGAGGAGCGAGCCAAGGAACGAGCCAAGGCCAGAGAGATCGAAGCAGAACAAATCTCAGCCCAGATCCGAGAGATGGAGCGGGAACTGGAACGAAGGCCCCAGTATGAGGAAGAACTCAAGCGAGCCCAGGCCGATGTGGAGAAGTTGAGCGCCACCCTACGAGGAGCCGAGGAAGAGCTGCGCAAGCTACGCGAGGAGTGGAAGGAACTGGACCTCAAACGGGCGCAGATCGAGGAACTCTCGGCCAGACTGGCCCAGGGGGAACGAGAGCTGGCCGAGATCGAGGAGCAGATGGCGGCCAGCGGGGAACGAGTGGCGAAGTACGAAGCAGTCATCAGCAAGAGGGAGTCCATCGAGCAGGGCTTTGCCGCCCTGACCGCGGCCCGCCAGCTCCACGAATCGCTGAACGAGAAGCTGGCGCAACTGGTGCAACTGAATGAGCGCAAGAGTCGGTTGGAGGCCATCATAGACAAAGCCAGGTATGCCCTAACCACAGAACAGCGCCTCTGTGCGGAGAGGATGCAGGAGCTTGCCGCCCTGGCCCAGGAGGTTGGATCGCTGGAGGCAGAGCTGGCGAGGATTCGGGCCGAACTGGAACACTTGAGCCAGCGTGAGCGGGAGCGAGAGGCCAAGCAGCAGAAAATCGGCGAGCTATCCAACCAGAGAGCCAGCCTCCAGACACGAAACGAGCAACTCAAAGGCGAGATAGAATCCCTTCGGGAAAAGAGCGGGATGCTCCAGGCTGCCGAGGCCCATTGCCCCCTGTGCGGCCAGGGGCTCTCGGAGAGGCTCAGAGCTAAACTGGTGGATGAATTCGCTTCCGAGATCGGTCAGAGCCAGACCCTCTACCAGGCCAATCAGGCTAAGCTCGAAGAACTGGCGGCCCGGATCCAGGTTTTGGAACAAGAGGTCGAGGCCATCGAGCGGGAGCTGACGCGCAGAGAAGCGTTGCAGAAACGAGAGGCCACGTTGGAAAAGAGCCTGGCCGAGGCGAAAGCAGCCGTTGAGGAACTGGCCAAACAGCGGGAAAAATTGGCCGAACTGGACCAGCGACTCAGGGATAAGAAATACGCCGAAACGGAACATGCTGAACTGGCAGAGCTCCTGGAGCAAATCGCAGAATTGGACTACGACCCTCAAGCCCACCAAGATGTGCGCCGAGACCTGCAACTCCTCAGTCCCTTTGAGGAAGAGAAAGCCAGGCTGAAGGAGGCTTTGGAACACATTGACGAAGAGCGAGGCAGGCTGGAGCGGTTGCGCAAGAACAGGGACCGCTGGCAGGAGACCCTGGCCGCTGACCTGGCCAGAAAGGAGGCGCTGGCCCAGGAGGTGGCTAGACTACCGGAGCTGGCCGCCCGGTTGCAGGCTAAAGGTGCCGAAGTGGAGGAACTGCGGAGCCAGGAGGCTCGCGCCCGCCAGGTGTTGGGAGCGGTCAGGCAAAAGCTGGACCACTGCGACTACCTGACCAAAGAGCGGGAGAAAAAGCTCAAGGAGAGGAAACGAGTAAGCGAGGAGAAAGCCATCTACGACGAGCTGAGGCTGGCCTTCGGCAAGAAGGGCCTGCAGGCCATGATCATCGAGAGCGCTATCCCCGAGATCGAGGACGAGGCCAACAGGCTCCTGGCGCGGATGACCGACGGGCGCATGCACGTGAGCTTCGAGACCCAGCGCGAGACCCTCAAGGGGGACACCGTGGAGACGCTGGCCATCAACATCTCCGACGAGTTGGGCACCCGTCCTTATGAGCTCTACAGCGGAGGAGAGAGCTTCCGCGTCAACTTCGCCATCCGCATCGCCCTGTCCAAGCTCCTGGCCCGCCGTGCCGGGGCCAGGCTGCAGACCCTGGTTATTGACGAGGGCTTCGGCACCCAGGACGCCCAGGGGCGCGAGCGCCTGGTGGAGGCCATCAACTCCATCCAAGAGGATTTTGAGAAGATCCTGGTTATCACCCACATCGAGGAACTGAAGGACGCCTTTCCCGTGCGCATTGACGTCGTGAAAACCCCCCAGGGCTCGCAGGTGACGATCAACTGAGGCTTGATCGCCGAAGGTCTCTGACCGAGGCGGAAAGGGCTCGGTCAGGAGACCTTCGCCCATCGGTGGGTTTCCTAAACCTGTCAGATCTGGGATGATTCTCTGTAGTAGTCGCAATGCTCTCGGAGGACGCAGGCGGCACAGCGAGGTTGCTGCGATTTGCAGACCTGTCGCCCGTGGGCGATAAGGTTGAGGTGGAAGGTGTAGTAGATCTCGGGGGGTAGCAACGCTTCCAGGATTTCGTGGGCCTGCTCACGGGAGGTCTTGGGCCCGATGAGACCCAGGCGGCGGCTCACGCGGTGGACGTGGGTGTCCACCGGGAAGGCGGGCTTGCCCAGGGCGAAAAGGAGCACAATGGCGGCTGTCTTGGGGCCCACTCCGTTTAAGGAGATCAACCACCGCTTCGCTTCGTCAACCTCCATCTCGGCCAGGAAATCCAGGGTGAGCTCGCCTCGCTCCCGCTTGATCGTCCGCAGGATTTCCAGAATGCGCGGGGCCTTGATGTCAGCCAGCCCTCCCGAGCGGATGGCCTCGGCGATCTCGACCGTGTCGGCGGTCAACACATCTTCCCAGGTAGAGAATCTCTCCTTCAACCGCCGCCAGGCCTGATCGCGGTTCACGTCGGAGGTATTTTGGGAGAGGATGGCTGAGATGAGCACGCTGAGGGGATCGCGCGGATGCCACTCGCGCTCGCCATACTCTTCAACCAGGAGACGGTGAACAGTCAAAGCCTTGTCTAATCGGTTATCGTTTTGCTCAGGAGTTGTCATTAGCTAATCTGAACAGACTCTGGTTTGTATTCAGCAAGATAACAAATTGCGTTCGAGGAGGTTTCAATGATCGAAGGCGTCAAAACACGCAAGTTACGACTCATCCCCGACGAACGGGGCTATCTGATGGAGATGCTACGCTCCGATTGGGAGGAATTCGAGAAATTCGGCCAGGTCTACGTCACCGCCGTCTACCCCGGCGTGGTCAAGGGCTGGCACTACCACAAAATCCAGACCGACCACTTCATCTGCGTCCACGGCATGGCCAAAGTGGTGCTCTACGACGGACGCGAGGGCTCGCCCACCTACGGCGAGATAAACGAGTTCTTCATAGGCGAGCAGAACCCCATGCTGCTCAAAATCCCGCCCGGCGTGATGCATGGCTTCAAGGGCATCAGCCAGGAGATGACCCTCATTGTCAACGTACCCACGGAGCTATACAATTACGAGCACCCAGACGAACACCGCCTGCCCCCTCACACCGACCAGATACCCTACGACTGGGCCCGCAAGGACGGCTAA
>CAZRSI010000170.1:0-1771 GCA_964602575.1 uncultured Anaerolineae bacterium | reverse complement strand
CACATGGACTGCTCATGGCCCTTGCCGGTGACGATGACCAGGTCGCCGGCTTGGGCCATTTTCACGGCGAAGGCGATGGCCTCGCCCCGGTCGCCGATGCGCCAGTAGTCCTCGCCCTCCCTGCGCCCCGCCCTCTCGCAGCCGGTAGCGATCTGGGCCATGATGGTGTTCAGGTCCTCAGTACGCGGGTCCTCGGCGGTGATGACCACGCGGTCGGCCAGCCTGCCGGCGATCTCCCCCATCATGGGCCGCTTGGCCACGTCCCGTAGCCCCGCGCAGCCGAAGACGAGGATGACCCGGCCATCCGTCATCCCACGCGCCGTCTCCAGGGCCCGTTGGAGAGCATTGGGCGTGTGGGCGAAGTCCACGATGGCGGTGAAATCCTGCCCCATGACGATGCGCTCCATGCGCCCCGGCACCCCCTGCACGGCTCGGATTCCCTCCTGCATGGCCTCGAAAGGAACCCCCTGCGAAACGCCAACGGCGATGGCTGCCAGGATGTTGTAGACGTTGAAATCGCCGGGGAGCACTGTCTGTACTGGGAACTCCCCATCCGGAGTTACAGCGGTGAAGGTAGTAGCGGCGGGGGTGTAGGTGATCCTCCGAGCTGTAACGTCGGCTGGTCGCTCCAGGCCGTAGGTGAGATGGTGGCCGGCCGGGATCTGACGCAGGTACTCGAACGAGGAGTCATCGGCGTTGAGGACGGAGACCTTCGGCGTGCCGGGCTTGCGGAAAGAGCTGGAGAGGTTGCGGAAGAGGCGGGCTTTGGCCTCCCGGTAGCCCTCGTAGGTTTTGTGGTAGTCCAGGTGTTCGTGGGTGATGTTGGTCACCACCGCCACGTCGAAATCGCAGGCCGTGACCCGGTGCTGGGCCAGGCCATGAGAAGTGGCTTCCAGGACGACGCATTCCGTGCCTGCGTCCACCATCTGGGCCAGATAACCCTGCACCTGGAGCGCATCGGGGGTGGTGACATGAAGGCCAGTTTCATAGTGCTGGTCGCCGATGAGGGCCTCCACCGTGCTGATCATCCCTGTCTTGTAACCCGCAGCGACCAGGATGCTGCGGATGAGCTCGACGGTAGTGGTCTTGCCGTCGGTGCCCGTAACGCCGATGACGCGCAGCTTGCGGGCCGGGTAGCCGTGAAAGGCAGCGGCGAGATAGGCCAGGGCCTGACGGGAGTCGGGGACGAGAACCCAAGGAACTGAGAAAAATCGAGGGAACTCAGAGGTTTTTCTCTCCGCTACCACCGCTACTGCCCCCCGCTGAATCGCCTGAGGGATATAGTCGTGGCCATCGGCGTTCAGGCCCTTGATGGCCACGAAGAGGTCGCCTGGCCTAACCTGGCGCGAGTCGTGACTCACCCCCCTGATATCCACGTCCACGCGCCCGTGAATTTCCTTGATGGATAGGGCGGTTAGCAACTTGGAAAGTTTCATCCCTGTTGCCTCAGTCTCAGCTTGCTTGCCCGGAGCTGGAAGCTCCGGGCAAAAAGAGCAAAGCCCCCTGCGGGGGCTGGATTTCAGCCCGAACGTTTACGTTCTGGCATAGTCTCCGCAGGGAGACTACCCAATCTCTGAGCACAATTATACTCCACAAGGGAGAAACGTCAAGGGATCGAATCCAGGGGGCTGCGAACCGCTCTGGCGCCTCGGTTGAGGACGTGGGTGTAGATCATAGTAGTGCGGATGTCCTTGTGCCCCAGCAGTTCCTGCACGGTGCGGATGTCGTAGCCATCTTCCAGCAGGTGGGTGGCGAAGGAGTGGCGGAGGGT
>CAZRSI010000169.1:0-5796 GCA_964602575.1 uncultured Anaerolineae bacterium | reverse complement strand
ATGTTGGGGCTTGCGCCCAACCGCTGCGCAAGTCCAGAAGTGAGGCCGCTTTGACAAATTCCCCTACGTGTGATACAATGGGTGCACAAACATCGTATAGCTTGTAGCCTAATCTTCCGGGCTGCCGCCTGGAAGAGCGGAGGAACCGTCCCTGGGGGTGTATCTCGCTGCCGGCGAGAGGGACACCTTTCAGTCCTAACCCGTCAGCTAACTCCGTCGGCGTTGAAAGGGACAAGTCTGTGAGCCGCCCGATGATCCTGACGGGTCAGAGAAACCACAGATTTCTCCTGTGGTTTTTGTTGTTTGGGCCTCTGAAAAAGACTTGCGGAAGGAGGTATCGAAGATGTTCGAGAAAAAGGTAGGGAAGGTCCCCATCGTCTGGCTGCTGACTGGGGTTGTTCTGCTCCTCTTCCTGGTCGGTCTCGTGGTGGAAGGCATCGTGAGCTTCAGAGGCATCTCTACCACCAGGGCAAGTGTCGGGGGGTTGGAGACGAAGGTCGAGGAAGTGGCCGCCGAGGTAGAGCGGCTCGAGGCGGAGCTAAAGGGGGCGAGCACCGAGAGGGCACAACTCAAAAATACCCTGGAAGCCAAGATCTCCAAACAGCTTGGGGAGCTGGAAACCAAGATCTCCGACCAGCTTGGTGAACTGGAGGTGAAGATCGCCCTCCAGGAAGAGAAAACAGCCGCCCTCCAACTCCAGGTGTTGCTCCTCAAAGCCTCGGGTAAAGCACTGAAAGCCAGGATACACCTGGCCGAGAAGGATGCCGGGTTGGCCAAGCGCGACCTCAGGGAATGCGATTCCGCCTTGAAGGCGGCGATGGCTTTCGCCGACGAAGACACCAAGGCCTCACTGAAGGAGCTACGGGCCAGCATGACGGAGCTCAGGGAAGGCATCGAGGCTGAGACCTTCCCCCTGACCACCCTGGAGATCCTGATTGACAGGATCGAGGCCCTGATCGGCCAGTAGCCACCAGTGATTTCCGTTCACTCATCGAGCACTGAAAGGAGCAGCTATGGAAGAGTTGGTAGAAACGGGGCAAGAGGAGGAGGTCCGGGCGGAAGAGGCCAAAGTTGATCTCAACACGGCCACCGCTGCTGAACTGGAGGCCCTGCCGGGCATCGGCCCCACCTATGCCCGAAGGATTATCGAGTACCGCCAACAAAGGGGACCCTTCACGGACATCAGTCAGATCAAAGAGGTGCAAGGCATCGGGGAAGCCCTCTACGCTCGCATAAACGACAGACTCACCGTGGGTGAGGAAATCTCAGAGCCAGTACCCACCGAGGAGGTCGAGCTGCCCGAGGAGGAGATCGCACCTGAGATCAGAGCGGCTAAGCCGCCTTTTGCCATCAGGGGAGTGTGGTGGGAGCTGACCAAGGCGCTGTTGATCACCGTCCTCAGCACCCTGCTGGGGGTAGCTATCTCCCTAGGGGTGATCTATTCCTACAATGGAACCCTCGATTTCTCCAAACACCGGGACACGGTCGCCCTGAAGGCCCAGGCGGAGAAACTGCAAAGAGCCGGCGCCGCCCTGCAAGCGGACTTGGAGGCCGTCGGCGGGCGGGTGGAGGATCTGGAAGAGAAGGCCAAAGGATTTGAGGAGCTCAAAAAGGGTGTGGAGAGCCTCAAGACCAACCTTGGAGAGCTCGAAAAAGAAGTGAACAGCCTCAGGGTCGCTGTTGCGGAACTGGGCAAGGATATGGAGAGCCTCACGGCCGACGTTGGGGATCTCCATAAAGCTATGGAGAGTCTCAAGACCGACGTGGATGGCCTCAGAGAGGAAGTGGGGGTAATCAGGCAGGAAGCTGCCAGGTTCAATGGCTTCCTGAACGCTCTGCGCGACCTCCTGATTGAGACTCAGGGTGCACCTGCTCCGACGCCGACGCCGTAGTAAGCACTGCTGGCAATCAGGGCCACTGGTGGATCGTCCCAACAGTGGCATATGTTCAAAATGGGTTGGTAGGGGCAGGTCTTGCACCCGCCTAGGGCGACCACAAGGGATCGCCCCTACAACCGGATATGAATACACCCATACCAGTAAGGAGGAGAATCATGGCCGAGGAACGGAAGAGATCACCCCTGGCCCGCGTTTTGGGGTTCTTCTGGGCACTGATCAAGCTCATCCTGGTGCTGGCCATCATCGCTGCCCTGGGAGTAGGCATCTACTGGGGCGGCTATTATGCCTACTGGGGAATCGTATCGCCCATCGCCAGTAACACCAACGCCATCAATCTGCTCCAAGACGACCTGGAGGCAGCCAGGACTGAGCTAAGCCAGGAGCTGGCTGCCCAAAACGAGAGAATCGCCCAACTCTCCACGCGATTGGCCGACCTGGAGGAAGAGGTAACCACCAAAGCTACCCGACTAGCAGAGTTGGAGAAGGAGCTGAGCTCCCGGAGCGAAAAGGTGGCCGATTACGAGGGGCGAATCGCCGCGCTGGAAGACGACCTGAATGCTAAGGCCGCTCAAATAGCGGAGCTTGAAAAGGAGTTGAGCTCCCAGAGCGAAAGGGTGGCCGGCTATGAGGAGCGAATCACTGGGCTGAAGGACGAGCTGGATGCCAACGCCACTCAAATAGCCAGGTTGGAAGAGTCGCTGGCAGACAGAGACCAGCGGATAGCTGACCTGGAGAAGGGGTTGAGCTCGCAGGGCGAGAGAGTGGCCGAGTTGGATGCCAGACTGGCCGAGTTGGAGGCCGAAGCGGTGGCGCCGGGGGAGGAAATAGCGTGGCTCAAAGTTCAGACCCTATTGCTAAAGGCCTCCCAAGAAGCCATCAAAGCCCGCATCCGCTTGATTCAGAACAACCCAGGTGCGGCCAAAGAGGAGCTAAGACTGGTGGAGGCCAGCCTGAGCGCCGCCTTTGAACTGGGCGACGAGGAAGCCAGGGCCGCTATCTCTGGCCTCCAGGACCGCCTGGCTCAGGTGATAAGGGACATTGATGAGAACCCCTTCGCCGCTACCGAGGAACTGGAGATTCTCTGGCGGGGTATAGATGCGCTCATCGGCCTCAGCGACTAAGAGCCCATCCGAAAACGCCCGTGCTCTCGCTGGACCTTAGTCCAGCGGCGGACTGATGGGGAAATGATCGCTGCACGACCGAAGGGGAACGCAAGTGCGGTCACTGGTACGAGTGCGACATCCGCATCTGCAACACGGAGCGGGGCGTGGTCAACCCCGACTTGCTGCACAGCCCCCATAGCGGATTATGGCAACTTCCGACGACATGAAAAACAGAAGTCGCGTTCCTTCCTGTCCACGTCGAGCAACGAGTTGGAGAAGGACATCACGCAGCGGGGGTTGCGGCAGTGGCCCAGGCCATAGGTGTGGCCCAACTCATGCACCGCCTCCTTGACCGCCCGCTGGTGGAACAGGGCCTCGTCCTCGGGCAGACCGTAGAAACTCTGACGCAAGCGAGGCAGAGCAATCACAGCCGCCGGTCCACCCACCCTCGCCTGGCCGAAGACGAAGTTAAGGCCCGGGGTGTATAAATCCAGATTTACGACGCCCAGCCACCTATCGGCAGCCAAATTCAGGCGGCACAGCCGAGCCAGGATGTCATGCGAGGTATTGCCCCCGCCGCCGATTGCAGGCGTAGTCGGGGTGGGGCAGGGAGGAGGCGATCACATAATCCCGACCGATTGCCCCCCCAGGCCCTCACCGATGATGGCCAGGATGGACTCCTCCACCTGGCCGATAGGGATCAGGGCGATAAGTTTCGCTTGCTGCTCACCTGTACCTGTCAACATCATTCGTAGTATTTTATCTTCTCTTCTCCCCCGCTCACATCCTCTCCGGCGCACTCACGCCCATCAGCTTCAGCGTTTTGGCCAGCACTATCTTGGCCGCCGAGACCAGCTTGAGGCGAGCTTTGTTCAGTTCGGCATCGGCGGGATCGGAGGAGACGACACGACACTCTTTGTAGAAGGAGTGAAAGGCGCTGGCCAACTCCTGGGCGTAGTAGGGCAGGTGATGAGGAGCCAGGTTCACAGCCGCTTGCTCCACCACCTCGGGCAATAGCAACATGTGGCGGATAAGGGTCAACTCGGCGGGATGGCGGAGCAGTGAAACGTCCCCATCGGCGAAATCGGGGACCCGCTCCCTGGCATAGCGCAGGATGCTGGCGATGCGGGCATGGCCGTACTGGACATAGTAGACGGGGTTTTCGGCCGATTGCTCCACAGCCAGGTCCAAGTCGAAGTCCATCTGGCTGTCGGCAGCGCGGGCCAGGAGGAAGAAACGCACCGCGTCGGGCCCCACCTCCTCGATGACTTCCCGCAGGGTGATGATGTCGCCCGTGCGCTTGGAGAGGCGCACCGCTTCGCCACTGCGCTTGAGGGTGACCAACTGGTAGATGAGAAGAGTGAGCCTGTCCGGATCCAACCCCAAGGCTCGCATCATAGCCTTCATGCGCGGGACGTGTCCCTGGTGATCCGCCCCCCAGACATCAATGACCCAATCGAAGCCCCGCACCACAAACTTGTTGTAGTGGTAGGCTATATCCGAGGCGAAATAGCCAGGGGTGCCATCGGAACGGATCAGCACCTCGTCTTTATCGCCGCCCAACTCGGTAGCTTTGAACCATATCGCTCCCTCCTTCTCGACGGTGTACCCGCGCTCTTGGAGAATCGCCATGATCTTATCGAAGTAGCCGTCGTCATAGAGACTCTGCTCCGAGTACCAGCTATCGTAGCGAATGCCTATCATAGAGAGGTCTTCTTCGATCCCTCGGAGCATCTTTTCCAGGCCGATTTTCCCGATGGCAGCGATGGCCTTGTCCTTGGGCATTTGCAGGAATCTATCACCCATCTCTTCGGCGATTTCCTGCCCCATCTCGACCATGTAAGCCCCTCGATAACCCTGTTCGGGGATGGGTTCGTCGTGGCCCAGGGCCTGAGCATAACGGGCGTAGAGGGTCTGATTGAAGAGCCCTATCTGGCTGCCTCGGTCGTTGATGTAGTACTCCCGCTGGACTTCGTAGCCAGCAGCGGAGAGCACGTTGGCCAGTGTGTCGCCAATGGTGGCGTTACGACCGGAACCTATGGTGAGAGGGCCGGTAGGGTTGGCACTGACGTACTCCACCTGCACCCTTTTGCCACGGCCGATGTCAATGTTGCCGTAGTCCTCCCCGGCGGTAAGGATTGCCTCCACCTGCTGAGCTAGCCAGGCCTCGTCGAGAGTGAAATTGATGTATCCAGGGTGGGCGACCTCGATCTTGCCCAGGTAATCGGTTTTAGGCAAATACTTGGCGACAATGTTGGCTATCTTGATGGGAGCCATCCGAGCCAGATTGGCCAATTGCAGGCAGATAGGCGTGGCGTAATCGCCATGTTGAGCCTGCTTGGGATGCTCCAGAGGGATTTCAGGCAAGGCGAAAGAAGGCAACTCCCCTTCCCCCTGTGCTGTCTGGATGGCTTGTTGGATCAGTTTAATGATTTCATGCTTGACCATCGCTACTCCTCACTTCATGCTTGGTAAAACTCATCAGGGTTAATGCCCAACTGGCGCAATATAGCTCTCAAGGCACCCCTTTTTCCCGCATGGCCTCAATCAGAGCTCGAGCCACCCCGGGGGCTAAGGCCAATACCTCCTCTACTGTGTCTGCTTGAACTAGCAGCCCGGGAAGCGCGGGGCTGGTAGCCAGATACCCCCCTTCCTCCAAGGGCTCAATCACCAGTGGCAGTTTATAGTTACTCATTTCCCCTCCTTGGTTTTGTGGACAGATCAAGCAAGCCTAAACCCATTATACCAGCTTTCGACACTCTTGGCAACGAACAGCAACCCTCGGGCCTGCGCAG